>NZ_JBFAMX010000146.1:0-20593 GCF_040659615.1 Nonomuraea sp. NPDC049784 | reverse complement strand
ACGTCGAGGCGTGCGCGTACCTGGCGGGGCTGCGTGCGGCCGGCCGGGCGTTCAACACCGAGAAGACGTACGCGGGCCGGATCGCCTTGTACTTGTCGTACTGCCGAGGCCATGGGCTGGACTGGGCCGGCCCGAGCCTTCCCCAGCTGATGGCGATAATGCGCTGGCTGGTGGACGAGCCGATGCCGGCGCGATCAAGCAAACCGGGCGCCGCGGTGCGGCATCGCAGCGAGGGCACCGCGAACGCAATCATGGGGACTGTCGGGGGAGTTCCTGTCGTGGTGCAGCCTGCAGGGTTGGGTGCCGCCGACGGTGGTCAACACGCTCACTCAGCCGAAGTTCCTGCGTTACCTGCCAGCAGGGTTCGACCCGGGCGAGGACGGTCAGCACCGCACGATCATGGCCCGCGCAATCAAGTACAGGGTCGCGATTCCGGGCTATGAGTGGCTGACGGATGATGAGATCGACGTGCTGCTCGGGCTGGCTCGGCACGACCGCGACAGATTCCTCATCCAACTCCTTTCGCAGACCGGCATGCGGATCGGTGAGGCGCTCGGGCTGCGCCGGGCGGACATGCACCTGCTGCCGGATTCCCGGGTGCTGGGCTGTCGGGAGGAAGGGCCGCATGTTCATGTCCGGCGGCGGGTTAACGCCAACGGCGCGTTCGCCAAGGCCCGGCAGCCGCGGGCGATCCCGGTGGACGAGGTCACGATCGAGCTCTATGCGCACTACCAGTTCGAGCGGGCCGAGATCGGCGGGGACACAGGGGACGCCGGAGACATGGTGTTCGTGAACCTGTTCCACGCGCCGTTGGGAAAGGCCATGTCGTACGGGACGGCCTATGAGTTGTTCTGCCGCCTGGCCAAGCAGGCCGGATTCCGGGCCCGGCCGCACATGCTCCGTCACTCGGCGATCACCAGGCTCCGGAGGGCCGCAGCACGGGCGGTTCCCGCGCGGGCGGGCGGAGTTTCCTGACGAGGTGGTCGACTACGTCGCGAAGCAGACCAAGACGTCGGCCAGATGTGACGTTCGTTGCCTGACTAACCCCCGTCCGGCCGGGCATGACCCCCTTGCGCGAGAACGGCGCACGACCGATCCGGCCGAGGGGGGACGGCGATGGGGCGGCAGGTCTGGCCGCGGCTGCGCGTGGCCGACTCGCACGAGACCCGTGACACCTTGCAGTGAGGCCCGCTGCCGAGGTCGCCCGCTGGGATCGGGACGCCCTGGAGCCGACCCCGCCCGCTGGGCGCACAAAGCGCACCACAACCTGTGAGGGGAT
This sequence comes from Nonomuraea sp. NPDC049784, assembly GCF_040659615.1. Lineage (NCBI taxonomy): Bacteria > Bacillati > Actinomycetota > Actinomycetes > Streptosporangiales > Streptosporangiaceae > Nonomuraea > Nonomuraea sp. NPDC049784. The sequence goes on along the minus strand of NZ_JBFAMX010000146.1, from coordinate 19,314 downwards.
GAGCATGGTCGACCGCGAACAACTGCCCGCGCCCGTCGAGGGGCTCGTAGTCACGCACTTTCTGACTGTCCGGGACGTGGCCCGCTCGCGCGCGTTCTACGCGGACGTCCTGGGCGGCGAGGTCGTCCTTGAAGAGAACCCGGCGATCGTGAAGGTCGCCAACACGTGGATCATCATGAACCCCGGCGGCGGCCCCACCCCGGACAAACCGGACGTTACGCTGCGGGCGCCCGAGCCCGGCGACCCGGTGACCGCCTTCATGAACGTCCGCGTAGCCGACATCGCCGCCTTCCACACGCACGCGACGTCGCTCGGCGCCCGGTTCCTCACCGAGCCGATCGACCGCAAGGCCGAGATCCGCTGCTACATGCGCGACCCGGACGGGCACCTCATCGAGGTCGGCCAAGCCACCGGCATGCTGCACGACGTCTACGCAGACCCGCCCGCCTGATCCCGTCCGGCCGGGACGGGCGTGAGCGGCGCATGAGGAGGCGCTGCACGCGGTCGGCTACCGGGTCGCGCTCGATCCCGACGACGATCAGGTGCTGCGAGTGTGGCCGATCACGTGACCTGGTGAGTTCATCCGGCTGGAGGGTCGAGCTCAGCGGGGACGGCGGCGCTGGACGGGGTCGGCTTCGGTGGTGATACACGCGGAGGTCTCCTCACCCAGGCGGACGTCTCTGGAGTTCCGTCGGGCCCGCGTCGTCTCCAAGGGTGGCGCCATTCAATACGTGCACCGGCCCACCCCACCGCCCGGATCCTGCCCCGCCTGCTGACCGGCCGCACCTCGGGGCCGGTGTTCCTGGCCGACCGGCGCGCCCCTGCCTCCGGACGCCGAGCGCCGGCCACAGCCGACATCGACCCCACCACCGGCCGGGGGCGGCTGTCCTACCCTCGCGCCGAGTACCTGTTCAAGACCGCCTCCGCCGAACTCGACCCGCACCGCCAGGGCTGGACCCTGCATCAGCTCCGGCACTCGGCGCTGCAGCATCTCGCGCAAGCCGGACGCACCGCACCCAAGCTTCAGGCCAAGAGAGCCGCCACCAGCATCTGGCGAGCCTTGGCCGCTATGCGCGGCCCACGAGAGGGGGACGTGACATGTGCCGTTCCTTGAGCAGCGACGCCGCCTACCTGCGCAGCGTCCTGGACTCCGTGCAAGGGCCCGTGGTCCTGGTCGGCCACTCCTACGGCGGCTCGGTCATCACCCAGGCCGCCGCTGGCGATCCCGACGTCAAGGCCCTGGTCTACATCGCCGCGTTCATCCCCGACGCAGGCGAGAGCGCGGGCGAGCTGGCCGCCAAGTTCCCCGGCAGCACCCTGGCCGAGACCCTCAACACCGCCTTCTACCCCCTGCCCGGCGGCCGCACCGGCACCGAGCTGACCATCAAGCAGGACAAGTTCCGCAAGCAGTTCGCCGCCGACGTGCCCGCCACCACCGCCGCGATCATGGCCGCCACCCAGCGGCCGGTCTCCATCCTGGCCCTGGAGGAGAAGGCCACCAAGGCCGCCTGGAAGGACATCCGCTCCTACGCTCTGATCGCCGGACAGGACTACAACATCCCGCCCAAGGCCCCAGCAGTGGATGGCCGAACGCGCCGACGCCCGCACCGTCACCGTGGAAGACGCCTCCCACGCGGTCTCCGTCTCCGAACCCGCCGCGGTCACCGACCTCATCAAGCGCGCGGCCCGCGACACCCGCTGAGCCACCATGGGCCACGACCAACGACAGCCCGCACTCGGTGGCCGAAGGCGGGCAGTCAACATAGATCACGACAGGCTCGGCGGTGACCGCGACACGCTCGAACTCCACCTCGGCGCCCAACGCCGGGTGCGCCAACGCGGGGATCTGCCGCGTTCAAGGCGTCGCGTCCCGCTCCAACTGGGTGAGCACCTTGTCGGTGATGGCGGCGAGGCTGTCGAGCTCCTCTTCGGAGAGCGAGTCGAAGACGAGTCTGCGCACGGTGCCCACGTGAGCCGGTGCCGCCTGCTCGATGGCCGCACGCCCTGCCGGTGTCAGCACGATGAAGGCGCCGCGCCCGTCGTCGGAGCACTCCTCGCGCTCGACGAGTCCGCGGCTCGCCATACGGGTGACATGGTGCGACAGCCTGCTGCGCTCCCACTGCAGGGCGCGGGCGAGGTCGGAGACCCGCATGCGGCCCTCGGCCGTGTCAGTGAGCCGGACCAGCACGTCGTAGTCCTGCAGGGACAGACCGGCGTCTGCCTGCAGCTCACGGTGGAGGGCCGCCGGCAGCCGCGCGTTCAACGCCAACCACCTGCGCCAGACATGCTGCTGCTGCTCGGTCAGCCACGGGCTCGCTGCGTCCATGGACAGAAGCCTACCCGGGAATACTTGACACATCACCTAAGTTGGATGCGTCATGTACGTGATGCGTCACCTAAATGGGTAACGCCCACTTGACCAGAAGGAGCAGAGCAATGACCACCGCCCACGCCGTCCCCCCCGCGCTGGCCGACCTGTCCGGCGTCTACGTCATTGACGCGGCGCACACCCGGATCGGGTTCGTCGCCCGGCACGCGATGGTGACCAAGGTCCGCGGCTCGTTCAACAAGTTCGAGGGCCGCTTCACCGCCGACGGCGCCGACCCGAGCCGGTCCAGCGCGAACGTCACCATCCAGGCCGCCAGCATCGACACCCGCAACGAGCAGCGGGACGCGCACTTGCGCAGCAACGACTTCCTCGCGATGGACGAGCACCCGCAGATCACGTTCGTCACCACCGGCGTCCGCCAGACCGGCGAGACGAGCCTGGAGCTGACCGGTGACCTGTCCATCAGGGGCGTGACCAACTCGATCACCATCCCGTTCGAGTTCGAGGGCGCCTCGACCGACCCGTTCGGCAACCTCCGGGCCGGCTTCGAGGGCTCGGCCACGATCAGCCGCAAGGACTACGGCATCACCTGGAACGCCGCGCTGGAGACCGGCGGCGTCCTGGTCGGTGACAAGATCGTCCTCGAGTTCGAGGTCTCGGCGATCAAGACCGCCTGAAACGCACCCGGTTCACCACCCATAGAGAGGTCAGGCACCATGAGCGACATCATCCTTCCGGACGGCGTGGACATTCGCCGCGCCGCGGAGCGCTTCACGAGCGACTTCGGCTGGCTGGACTCCAAGCACTCGTTCTCCTTCGGCCAGCACTACGACCACCGCAACACTCACCACGGTCTGCTGCTGGTCAACAACGACGACGTCGTCGACGCCGGCACCGGTTTCGACACCCACCCGCACCGGGACATGGAGATCGTCACCTGGGTTCTGGAGGGCTCGCTGGTCCACCAGGACTCCACCGGCCACAACGGCGTGATCTATCCCGGCCTGGCGCAGCGGATGAGCGCCGGCCGCGGCATCCTGCACTCGGAGAAGAACGACTCCTGGCGACTCGGCGGGGAAGTCCACCGCGACCCGGTGCACTTCATCCAGATGTGGGTCGTACCGGATGAGAACAACATCACACCCGGCTACGAACAACTGGAGATCGAGCACGAACTGCTCTCCGGTGGCCTGGTCCCGGTCGCCTCGGGCATGAGCAAGCACGACGGCGAAGCAGCGATCCGCATCAGGAACAAGTACGCCGCCCTGTACGCCGCCCGGCTCCAGCCCGGTCAGGCCGTCCAACTCCCCGAGGCCCCTTACCTGCACCTGTTCGTCGCGCGCGGCGCCGTCAGCCTGGAGGGAGCGGGGGAACTGGCGACCGGCGACGCGGCCCGGTTCACCGCCATCGGCGGCCAGCGGGTGATCGCCACGGAGCCGGCCGAGATCCTGGTGTGGGAGATGCACGCCACCATCGCGGCCTGAGCCGGCCCCCACACCGACTGCTTCATCACCCGACCCTCGGAGACCACCACATGATCATCGTGACCCACAATCACACCGCCAACCGATTCGAGGCCCACGACGGCGAGACGCTCGCGGGGTTCGCCGCCTACATTCGCACGGCGGAGCTTGTCGCCTTCGTCCACACCGAGGTCGATCCGGCCTATGAAGGACGAGGTGTGGGTTCCATGCTGGCGCGCGAAGGCGTCGAATCCGTCCGGGCGGAGGGCCTGCGGGTGCTCGCGGTCTGTCCCTTCATCGCGGGGTGGCTGATCCGGCACCCCGAGTACGCGCACCTGGAGTACCGGGCGGCCAGCAAGGTCACGGACTGAATCCCAGGCCATGCGAAAGGAACGACCCATGGACCGTCCGGTCGAAGACACGTTCCCGCCGCTGACAGCGAAGGCCTACCACGGCGCGCGGCTGACAGGACGCTGACCCATCGAGCATCCTCTCGGCATGAGCGTGATCGCGATGCTTGCTGGGACTTGTCAGGCGCGTGCGGCTGTGGCGATGCCGCCGTCCTCCGCCACGGCAATGAGGTGTGCCAGTCGATGGAGATCGAGCACCATGTCACCGTGCCTCCGGTGGAGGGTGGGGTACCCCGTCGCGGTGCGTGGCCACAAGAGCTGCTGTCAGCGTGGCCGCAGCGGCGATGCCGATGGACAGAATCACCCCGCCGACACCTAGGACGGGGGTGGCCAGCGCCAGCACCAGCACGATGACTGCCCCGGCAACCATCAGGCTCGGATGTGCCAGGCCGGTGTGTGTCAGTCGGCGCAGCCAGCACATGACCAGGACGAACCCGGCCAGCGGAACCGCCACCGCGAACGTCGCCGTCGTCGCGGCCACGTGGGCGCGATGCACGGCCACGTCAACGGCGACCTGTAGGCCTGCGCCGAGTGCGGCGACCGCGGCGAACAGCAGGTAATGGGCGTAACCCCAGAGCAATGCGATACGCGGCGTGCTCAGGGCGGCGTCCGGGCCCATGAAGTAGATCCACCACATTGTGAACACCAGGATGAGGCCGCCAGCGGCTATCAGCAGCATTTGTCCGGAAACGCCGTGTTCGGACAATGCGGATTGGATGCTGGTAAGGCTAGCGAAGATGACCTCGCCGAGGACGATGATGGTGAACAGCCCGTAGCGTTCAGAAATGTGGCCAGGGTGCCACGACGTGGCCGTGCCCCGGAACTCGGCCCACATCGGCACCAGTAGTTCGGCGACGAGCACCGCGAGCCCCGTGTAGTCCCATGGATGCGGCAGCGCCAACCGAACAAGCCAGCCTGCCTGGACCACCATGATGCCGACGGCATACCGGATCCCCGCCGGGCGGCCGGTGGCATCTTGCCGAGCTACCCGCAGCCACTGGGCGACCAGCGCCACGCGCATCACCACATAACCAATGGTGATCACGGTGAGGTCATAGGAGGTCGCGGCGGCGGGCACCCCGGCCGCCAGTACCAGAGCACCCGCCATCTGGAGCAGAGTCAGCAGCCGATAGGCAACGTCATCGGTGTCGTAGGCCGAGGCGAACCAGGTGAAGTTCATCCACGCCCACCAGATCGTGAAGAAAACCATCGCATAGCCCAACAGCCCGACGCCGAGGTGGGCTTCGGTCACGTGGTGGTGCAACTGGGCGGCCGCCTGCGCCACCGCGACCACGAAACAGAGGTCGAACAGCAGCTCCAGCGGGGTAGCAGCGCGGTGCGCCTCGCGCGGATCCCGCGCCCGCATCGTGCGGAGCCATCGCCTGGCCCGAGTCGGGTTCGCCGATCGCGCGTCATCCGTTCCCCTTACGATCGTCAGAGTCGGAGGCCGCGTACCCGGTCCGCCTGACCGGTGTCGATTCGGCCGGCCTTCCCGCCGACGACGGTGAACATCGAGGCGGTGCCCTGTGTCGTCATGGTAGTCCGCGACCAGGGACCGTCCGTCGTCGGACTGGGAGAGGACGTCCATGCGACCGTGCGAGGTGGGCGTTGCCCCTTTCGCCGAGAGGCGACCTGCGCACCGGTACGCACTCGTTGAGCGCCCGCCCTCCCTGGAGGACGGGCGCTCTCGTGTGTTCAGGCCTTCGCGTCATGCGGGTCCGTGACGCCCCCCGGACAGGCCAGCGCGTGCACATCGAGCCCCGTCAGCCGGGCACCCGCCCGATAGGCGCTGTCAAGGAACTCCAGCACGGCGGCGACCGGATTACCCATCGCGCGGACATCGTCGTACCGGAGTACCGCCAGGTGGCTGCCGCGCGCGGCGATCCACTCGGCCTGCTCGGGACGGAGCGGCTCCCGCTCCAGCCCTTCGGGTTCCGGCGCGGTGTAGGAGTAGAAGGCCGGCCACGGCCGCTCCTCGTCGCCGAACCAGAACCCTGAGCTGATGACCTCCCAGCTGTACGCCTCGCGCGTCACCGGATCGGTCTCCGGCGATATGGGCGCGGCGCGCCCGGTGTACCGGGTGACGGCAATGTCGAACGTGTGCCAGAAGTGGTGCACGGGGCTGATCTTGCCGGAGAAGTCCGCCGCGAACCGGTCGAGGAGCTGCGCCACCTGGGACAGGATCCGCCAGTACCGGTTGATGAGCACCGGGTCGTAGCGCGCGTGCAGGGTGTCCTCGGCGAACGGCGTGTCGTCGCTCAGGTCGAACGGCACCGCCCAGATCTCCGGCCGGATCCCCAGCCCCGCCAGCGTCTCGAACAGCCGCTCGTGGAACGACGCCACCGACCGGCCGATCAGGCTGAACTCCGCACTGCGGCCGTCCAGCACGTCCACCACCAGGCGGTGGCGTACGAGGTCGAAGTCGATACTGAACAGCGGCTGCTCACCCAGCCCACCCATCGGCCGGGTGGTCAGCCCGCGCCCGGTCAGATGAAAGGGCACGTGCCACCAGTGGTTGCGCCGGTTGCTCACCGACAGCCGGATCTTGCCGACAATCTGCGTGAACCGGTGAAAGGTCTCCTTGGCCTCGGCCCACTCCGCGAGCGGCATGGCAGGGAAGAGCTCCATGACCACATCGTAGCTACCGTGTGTAATCGAACGGTCTCCAAAGGTCGCGCGCGGAGAAGACGGCCACCCCGTGGTCGTGTGCGAGCGAGCGCAGGAGTTCCTGGCTGGACACCCGGCGCTCGGCATCGACCTGGGCACTGACCTGCACGATGTCCATCAGTGGATGAGACGCGGGCGCAGTTCGGCGCACAGAAGCGGGTCGTAGGCGTCGCGGATGATGGCGTAGCCGTCGCGGTTGAAGGCGTCGATCAGCTCAGGCGCTGGTGCTGTGGCGGGCGGGAGGGTGCTGGTGGGCATGGGGACTCCTGGCGAGATCACTGGTGGAGGTGGGTAGCCGGTGGTGGCCAGCAGGATGGGCGCGGCAGGGGTGGTGTGCTGGCCGGAACGTCGGCTCATGTTCACAGCGGGGAACCATTCGGATGTGTACCGCAGAGCCGGTGCGTCAGCACTTCGCGGCGCTTGTGCACACGGTTCAGGATGGCGGCGGAGATCCCCGCCCCGACCAGGGGCGCAAGCATGTATACCCACAGAAGGTCGAGGCGGCCGGACGCCACGGCCGGTCCGAACTGGCGTGCCGGATTGACCGACCCTCCTGTTGCCGTACCGAGCAGGACGATGGCCGAGCCGATCAGGAGGTATTGCAACGCGCTGGACTGATCACCAGCACCCGCCACGCCAACATGGTGATCCACCAGATCACCCGCCTGGGCACCGGCCTCCTAGCTACTTCGCTTGACAACCCCAGATAACCATCGGGAGGAGGACGCCGACCCAGCGGACCTGAGTTCGGTCAACTTGGCCTACGTGAAAGAAGAGATCATCATCCTCTGACCTGCTGGAAGGGTCCGACAACCCAAGATAAGATGCGTGCCCACCGCGTATTCGGCCGTTGTCTCTGCTTAGTTGGCGTGTCCTGAATCCCGTCTCGGTCCTGGTCCACGGTCATGCATAGCTCGCTATAGTCACTTGCATCCACCTGTGTACCGAACGGGAGTTCTATTCATGCTGTTAGTCCCCTTCGCTTCTGAGGGTTGGGAGAGCTGGGATCTGGAACGAGCCCCGCTGATCCGCGAAGGAATGCCGGTCCTGATCGATGAGGACCTGGTGCTGGAGGAGAACGGCCGGATACGGCCCGCGGTCCTGGCGAACCGGTGGCTGCGTGAGCTGCCCGTCAGCGGTGCCCCGGCGCCGCGTACGTGGCGGGTGTACGCCGACGCCGTACGGCAGTGGCTGGAGTTCCTGACCGCCCGCATGGTCAACCCGTTCGGCGAGCGGACTGAGCTGCGCAACGCGCTCAGTTCGTACGCCGGGCATCGGCTGGCGGGACCGCTGGAGGAGCGGCTGGCCCCTTCGACGTGGAACCTGCACATGAAGGCGCTGTCGCTGTTCTACCGGTGGCTGGTCGACGAGGGACATGCGTCGGCGGTGCCGTTCAGTTACCGGCAGGCGACGCGGCTGCTGGATGGGGTGCCGCGCGAGTATGAGCGCAACCTGGCCAAGGTCCGCGAGCCGAAGCCGCACACCACCATCAAGTACCTGGAGCCCGACTTCGCCGAGGGCTTCATCAAGGCGCTGGCGGGCCTGCGGCCGGACGGCACGCCGGATGACGGCTACCGGGGCCGGGAGCTGGGGCGCAACGCCGCGATGGGCGAATTGGTCCTGGCCTCAGGGCTGCGCCGTCAGGAGTTCACGCACCTGCTGGTCTATGAGGTGCCGCCGTTGCCGCGCGAGCGGACCGTGGTGCCGATCCCGTTCGCGGCCGGCCATGGGGTGACCAAGGGCAGCAAGCAGCGCCTGACCTGGATCAGCTACGACGCGCTGGCGAAGGTGCATGAGTACATCGAGCTGGAGCGTCAGCTGTCGGCCGAGGGGTCGTCGTGGCGGCCGTCCGGCGAACCGCTGCATGTGACGAATCCGGACTGGGAGGGCGGCACGATCAACGGAACGCGGCTGCCCTGGCGCTCGCTCAAGCCCGCCGAGCGGCTGCGGCTCGTCGCCCCGGGCGGCGGCTCGTGCCTGCTGGCGGTGCAGTCCCGCGGGGCGCCGTTCGTGGACTGGGACACGGTCTTTCGTCGCGCGTCGCGGCGGATCCGGGCGCGGTTCGAGCCGCGTTTCCCGATCGTGTCCAGCCATCGGCTGCGACACACCTTCGCCATGCGCACGCTGGAGCTGCTGACGCGGGGCTATTACCAGCAGGCTGCCGCGCTGGTGGCCGCCACCGACGCCAACGCGGGACTGGCGCTCTATCTGACCAAGAGCGACCCGTGGCAGGTGCTGCGGGACCTGCTGGGGCACTCTTCGGTGACCACCACGCAGGTCTACATCCGCAGGTTGGATGCCACGCGGATCTTCAAGCAGGCGTATGAACAGGCCGGCTGGGCCGCCGGGCTGACCGCCGACGACGCCGAGGAGCACGTGGCGAACGAGGTGGCGGACGAGTTCGAGCGGGAGGAGGGCTGATGCCCGCGCACGTGATCGAGGAGCCGCTGGCCGTGGAGTTCACCTTCCCCGACGGCACGCGGTGGACAGGGCGGCTGGATGGCCTGCCCAATCCCCGCTTGGCGGCTGACCTGGCCATGGGCTTGGCGCAGTGCACCCATCCGCACGGCGGCATCGGCGCTAAGGGGACCGCGGTGAGGTACTGCTGCGCGCTGCGTGCGACCGTCCGCCAGTTGAGCGCTGCCGGGTTCGACGGGTCAGCAGAGGATTTGCGTCGCCACCACTTGGCGCAGTTGTGGCTGGCGATGAGCCGTGACCAGGAAAGGTCCGGCCGGATGATGTTCAAGGCGTTCAACGCGGTGACGGGGCGGCTGGACGAGGAGGTCCGTGGCTTCCTGCAGGGACGCTTGTTCCAAGTCTGGGCACGCAGCACCCCCCTTCAGCCCTACAGCGATGCGGAGTGGGCCCGGTTGATCGAATGCGGTGAGGCGCTGGTCGCCAAGGCCCGGGGCCGGCAGCGGCATGTCCTGGAGCTGGCGAAATCGGGTGGTGATCCACGCGGGGGTGACCGGAGGGCGGGGGTCGTGGCGGAGGATCTCGCGCATCTGCTGATGGGGCAGGGGCCGCTGCTGCGTGACGATCTGGCCGCCTATCTGGGCAGGCCGGCGAGCTGGGTGACCGACACGGGCACCAGCGCGCGCCTGGCTGAGCTGCGTGAGTCTTTGTTTCCCAGCAAGGACATCGTCTTTGCCTTCAAGGTGTTGTTTGGCGCCTACAGCGGCATCGTCCCGGACGGGATTGCCGCGCTGGGTGTCGGCGATATCGACTGGGCCGGGGACGGCGCCATCCTTCTCGACTACGTCAAACGACGGACCGGCCCGGAGAGTGTCCGCCTGCCCAAGGGGGCCGTGCGCCTGCTGGAACGCTGGCTGGACCACTCGGCCCCTGCCCGCTTGTTTGCCGGTGATGAGTTGCGGAACGAGCTGTGGCTGGTCACGGTGGGAGCGGGCACCGGGGCCGGCCAGCTCATCCGCCGGATGGGGCGGAAGGCGGGGTACTCGGGCGCCTGGGTGAGCAGGCATGGCCTGAAGGCCGACGACGGCTCGGCATTCCCGCTGCACAGTGCCAGGATCCGGACCACCTTTCATGCGATCTTGGCGCGGCGAGGCTGGAGCGGAAGGGTCACGATCGACCCCAACCACAGCCCAGCCGTCGAAGGCGATCACTATCTGTCGGCTTCGACTCCGGCCCAGAGGGAGGCGGTCGAGACCATCATCGCTGAGGCTCAGGCCGACGTCCTGCGCAAGGCTCATCCGCCCGCGGTGATCTCCGATGAGCAGCTGTCGGAGGTTGTCACCGCGCTGCCCGCAACGATTGACAGCCTTGGTCTGGACGGCACCGCCTTGGCCGAGTTGGTCGGCGGCGAGCGCGATGTGTTCACCGCTGCCTGCGCCGACCAACTGGCCAGCCCGTTCGCACCCGCCGGCACCCCCTGCCCGGCCCGGCCGTGGGTGTGTCTGATGTGTCCGCTGGCACTGTTCATGCCCCGGCATGCGCCCAATCTGCTGCGGCTGAAGGCGTTCTTCGCCCGTCAGTCCGCCCAGATGCCCGTCGCGCAGTTCATGCGGGTGTTCGGCCCTTATGCCCAGCGGCTCGACAGAGAGATACTGCCCAATTTCAACGAGCGGACGCTCGCCGCGGCAGCCCGCCATGTCGCCGATGACGACCACGAGCTGCCCCTACGTCCGGAGGAGACGACATGACCGATGAGCTGATGCGGTTGTCCGCCGTCGGCGATCCGAGCTCGATGCGGCGCTCGGTGTTCGCCGGAGCCGATATCTGCGAGCTGGCTCGGCTGCGGCTGCGGCCAGATGCCATCCGGCCGGTGTTCGACGATGACGTGTGGGAGTTAGGCGGGCTGGCCGACGCTCCCCGGCAAATGCGTAATCATGAAAAACGACTGGACTTCACGCAGATATCCAACTTGCGCTGGCGGCTGGTCGCCAAGGAGTTCGTGCTGGCCGGGCTGGCTCCCGACCATGAGCGCGTGGCGATCTTGCCGTTCGCTTTCCGGACCCTTAGAGTGCCGCGAACCGTCGTTAAGCACCTGCGTAACCTCACCGATTGGTTCGCCTGGCTGACCGGGCAGGGCATCACCGAGTTGAGCGAGGTCACGCAGGATCACTGCGATGCCTGGCTGGCCGAGGCTCGCCTGAGCATGCCCGTCCCTGGCCAGCCCCAACGGGAGCTGGAAGCCAAGTCGGTGGCCGGCAAGGTCGCCACGATGCAAGCTCTGGCGCTTTATGGGGAACTGTTCGAGCACGACGGCTATCGGCCGGGCTTCGTGCCCTGGAAGAGCAAGAATGCCCATCAGGTGGCGGGCGTCAAGCGGGACTACGTCAATCGCACGCCGCCCGTGCCCGACGAGCATTTCCGGGCGCTACTGGGCGCCGCTCTCTACCTGGTCGACGTCGTTGGCCCGCACGCGGCGGACCTGTTCTGGGAGCTTAAGGACACCATCCGGCAGGCGGAGACGCTGAGGATGTGGGCGAAGCTGAGCGACCGTCATAAGCTCGCAGGGGTGATCGCATGGCATCATCGCCGCAGCGAGCCGCTGATGCGGGCCGAACCTGCCATGGTCGCCAGGCGGCTGCGGCTGGGGTGGAGCCCCGACGATCCGCTGCTGCATCTGCAGACTTCACCTCTGGCCTGGCGAATCGGGCGCCAGCAACTCGGTGAGACACTCAGCACCACGATGAGGCCGACACTTGAGCGAGCAGTGGCTGAGCTTGGGCTGCAGGAGCCCTTCGGCCGACAGGCGCCCTTGGTGCCACGTGCCGATGACCAGCATGCCGCCGATCCGCGCATGGTCGCGTGGACCGAGCCGCTGGGCAGCCTGCAGGTGCATTCGATGGCCTCCCTCGCCATGACCGCCGCCATCGTCGTCACCGCGGCCATCAGCGGCATGCGGGCCAGCGAACTGATGGAGATTACGCCCGGCTCCCGGCGGGAGCCGGCAGAGATCCCTGGTGGTGGGCGCCGATTTCGGCTGGCCAGCAAGGTGATCAAGAAACGCAGATTCGGCGGGGAACCTGACGAGTGGGTGGTGCTGCCCGAGGTTGACCGTGCCGTCGCCCTAGCCGGACGCCTGACAGGAGCTGCCGAGGGAGAGCCCGTCTTCGGACAGCTGAACTTCTACCAGCGCTACCGAAAGCTGCGCGCCTTCGTCAACGGCCCGGCCGGGCAGCGGCTGGGGCTGGAACCGATCCCGGACGGCCCGGTCAGCCTGCGCATGCTGCGCCGCACGCTGGCGCTGGAGCTGGGCCGCCGCCCCGGCGGGGTACTAGCCGCCAAGGTGGCCCTCAAACACCTCTCAGTGGCCACCTCAGAGGGCTACACCGCGCGGCCGGGCGGCTCGCAGGCGCTGTTCATGGCCGAGGTCCAGAAGGAGGAGGAGGCTCACAAGATCGAGCTGACCGCGCAGATCTACCGGGATTACCACGAGAAAGGCATCACTCCTGCCGGCCCTGGCGCGCGGCACCTCATCGACACCTTCGTCCACGTCGACGCGGCCCTCAAGGAGCAGGAGCCCCTCGGGGAGCCGAACGTGCTGGACACCGAGCGGCGGCTGGAGAACCTGCTGCGCAAGACGGCCAAGACGCTGCATATCGGGGCGGCGAACTACTGCTGGTTCCGGGATCCGGCCAAGGCGCTGTGTCTGCGGCTGGCGGGTACGCCGGACGCCAAGAAGCCGCTGGCGGGGATGTGTGACTCGGCTCGCTGTCCGCAGGCCACGCACCACCCCTGCCACCGGCCGGTGTGGCAGGACCGCGCCGAGGCGATGCAGGAGTTCCAGGCCAACCCGCGCTTTCCTGCCGGGGAGAAGCGCCGGTTGAAGCCCGAGGTGGAGCGGATGCTGACGGTGCTGGGGCAGATCGACGCGGCCTGCGGGGCGGGTCAGGAGGCGTTGGCGTGAGGATCACCGAAGATCAGCGGCGCACCACTGAGCAGCGGATCAGGGCGGCGATGGACCGGCTGCTGCGCGGTGAGCTGCCGCCGGGCGGCAAGTGCGACGTCAAGACGCTGGCCGCCGAGGCGGGCATTTCCCGCAACGCCCTCTACACCACCTACGGCGCGCTGAAGGAGGAGTTCGAGCAGCGCCGGGACCGGCTGCGCGAGGCCGGGGAGATCTCCGACCCGCGCGAGGCGCAGATCGAGCGACTCAAGCAGCAGGTCGCCGAGCTGAAGGACCGCGTCCAGGACCGGGACGCCGAGCTGGCGAAGCTGCGCGAGTTCAAGATCGTGGCGGTGTCACGAATCGCCGCTCAGCATGAGGAGCTAGAGCGGCTGCGCCGTCAGCTCGCCCGGCCCGCCAAGGTGCACCAGCTGCGGCAGGATCACGCCGAATAGCCTGGCTTGTGGGCTGGCCATCACCCGGTCTGCGGCTCATGAAGTCCTGCGACGTCCCGTCGATCGGCACTGACGTCAAGGCGGTGCCGACGGCGGACGTCGGTCGCTGGGGCGGCCCGGACAACTTGAGGCGTGGCCCGGGCCTTCCGCCTCCCTCTCGAAACGGAAGACGGCAGGCCCTGGTGGCCGTTGAGGCAGCGTGCTGGATCAAGCTTGTGGGGTGAGATTGATCAGCCTGGAGGCGTGCCCGGTCGCCGGCATGGAGGGTTCGGTCCTCACAACCGAGACTCCCTCCACGCGTCATAGGCTGCGTCGCCATCATCTTCTTCCTCATCCGCGAGGATGGCTTCGATACCTGCGGCCTCCAGCTCGTCGGTATCTTTCAGGCGCAGACCGCAGACGCCGCACTCCAGCAGCAGGCTGTGAAGGATCCTTTCTTGGCCGACCACGTACGAGCGGTAGCCGCCCTGGCCATCGCCCTCGACGTCAACCTCCGGCTCATACTCAATTTCATACAGCAATGACGCTCTCGGGTCGGCGCACGCCGGGCAGGTGGCATTGAGGAGCTCGTACTCGTCATCATCTGGGACTGGCGGGCTCACAGCCGCTTGGCGAAGATGCGAGATGGCCAGCTTTTGATCCTCGGGAATGCCTTGGAACAGCTTCCCGACGCGTAGCCGCGCTGCGGCGATGCGCTGCTTGATGTCCTGCTCAATCTCGGTCAGCACTTGGGAGATGAGTGCGTCGACCAGGTCGGCGTGGGAACCCCACCGACTTCCGGCCGGCACATCAAGCGCACCGAAGATGTCGTTGCTGAGGCGCAGGTAGGCGACCAGTGCCTCTCGGCTCCGGCGCTGGTCGAGGAGTCCTGTATGGACAACGCCGTCTCTGACGTTGATCAGGCGTGAGATCGGCTCGTCAGGTACCGATAGTGAAGGCAGGATATGTTTCACCCTCGTCACGGCCTCACGGCCGCTGATCGTGCGGAGCGTATCCGCCGGTTTTCTGGCCTTGGAGCCGTGCCCGGTCAGGTGCAGCAGGGAATCGAACTGACCCTGCTTGATTTCCATAAGTAACGCCGGATCAAGCGAGCACAGGTACGCCTTGCAGAGGTGCTCAAGACTGATGGCGGCGTTGAAGAGAATGACCTTGGAGTCGTTCTCCAGGTGGGCTGTCAGAGCTCTGTCGGCGAAGTCCCGGGCTGAGGAGAGCAGATCATCGGAGTTGATCGAAGCCATGGGTATGACTGTAGAGCGCGGAGGACTTGGACAGTGCCGCGCGCGATTCCTGTCAGCCTGATTGGCCACCATGCGAGCTCGGCGGCAGAGGGTGTACCCCACGGGTAGCAAGATCTCGTCAAGCGCAACTGCAACTGCAACTGGGCCGCCCGGCCCATGCAGCAGGAAGCACCGATGATCGGTGTGTGTGTGCGATGTTCGGGCAGCTGCTGCCCGGCTTCAATCAGTGCGGCGACCCTAAAAATAGCAACTGGTGACCATGTGCCGGAGTAGAGTGCTTCCATGAGTCGCAGACCCCTCGCACCCCATTCTATGTCGTTTAGCCTCTCTGGTGGGCAGAGCGCCAGGATTGGCATCCAGCCCGATGGGGTTGCCGAGACGGGCCGAATCAGCCTTGGAGAGCCAATTCTCTATCGACGCTTCGCAGACTGCCCGATCTGCGGTGCGTCGCCAGACTCGGATGAACACCTGCCGCCGAAGAGTCTTGGCGGGAAAATACTGACTCGCACTTGTAAGCCATGCAATACAAGACTGGGCAGTTTCGTAGAGGACGATCTAAAGGATTGGTTCGACCTCGCGATTACGATTCCACGCTTTGAAGCTGAAAGCGTGCGAGGAACGCGACGAGCGTACCGAATCCTACGGCGGACAGACATGACAACGGGGGAAGTTTTTCTGGCTTTTGGATGGTCCGTCAGATCCGGCAATCCGTGACATGCTCCTGAGCGGCCAGATCGACATAGATGGCCTCGAGCCACATCCCAACCGTTACCGCCTCGCACTACTTAAGCATGCATATCTTGCCGAATGCATGAAGAAGGGGATACTCGAAGGCCCCCGAGCCGATCAGATCCGTCACGAGCTCATTGCTGCCCGGGATGCCTCGACGCGAGAGGATATTCCAGCGAGCGCGTCAGCTTTTGGGCTCACGGTTCTTCGAGTCCATGAAGAAAAGCCGGTCACTCCGGCACTTGTCGTGCCTGCAACAGTTCATACGGCCGCAGGTCCGGTCGACGGAGTGCTCTTCTTGGGACAGATCTTTGTATCTTGGCCATCATTCTCACCTGATGGTGAAGCCTTCCCGCAGCAGCGAGTCCTAGTCAGGTTCGGTGTCGAAGAACCACTGGCCGGCGTGGTGCAAGCTGTCACACGCTAAGCAGTCCTCTGAATCTCGGCGTTCCCGATGACGCCACCGTAACCCTGGAAAGAGCTCGGGGCGCCTTTCCGCGGCCACGTACTGGCGCCGTGCTTAACCCGCGAGAGTTTGCGGCTGCACAGAGTCACACAGCGCCTGCAAAACGTAACTGTAGATGGCTTTGCAGTCCGCGTGAAGAGACACATCTGCAACAGGCCCCTCACAGCCGAGCACAGCTCCGCCTCCACGACTGCAGACCGCCGGAAGGCTCGACAGCGGTGCTGCACCGGCGGACCTCAGTAAGATCGCAAACTGCTTGCCGAGGATGAGCCACCGCCAGCAACGCAAGGCGGAGGCTCCGGCGGCCCGTGGACCGGGAGGGAAGAGACCGTCCATCGTCAGGTAGTCATCGCCGAGCCGTCACTCTCCCGCTGCTCGGAACATTCAATACATAGCCTCCTAGATCGGACACGCCATATGCGCCAGCCCTACACCGTGCTCGTTTTTCCTTTCCGGACAATCGCAGGTATGCCGGAATACGCTCTCTTTCAGAGAGCGGATGATTCCCATTGGCAGAGCGTGGCTGGCGGCGTCGAAGAAGGCGAGGATCTGGAGAGCGCCGCCCGTCGCGAGTTCGCCGAGGAGACCGGCCTGCCTGCGGCAGGACCGCTGTTCAAGCTCGACATGGTAAGCGGAGTAGAGAAGAGTTGCTTTGCGGCGAGCAAGCTCTGGCCCGACAACCTCTATATCGTGCCCAAGCACTTCTTCGCCTGCGACGTCACCCGAGAAAAGGCCCAGATAGTGCTCTCCTCGGAGCATCGAGACACACAGTGGCTGCCGTATCAGGCCGCATACGAGTCGCTGCGTTACGACGACGACAAGACAGCGCTTTGGGAACTCGACCAGCGGATTCACCGCCGAGACCTGCCAGGCGCCCCATAGCAGGCGACGTACTGCAGCAAGCGTCCACTCGTCTGCCCCCGTCGACGACGCGGCAGTACGGGAAACGATCACCACCCCTTCGGGAAGCGATCTTCTCGACCCCCATTGTCCTCCTGGTCGGCCCTACTCGTGAACACCCCCCAATCGCTGACATGTACACCGGCCACGGCTCGACTGTCCGCGCGGACGCCAGCAGCTCGTAAACGGCACGCTGGATCTTCCCCGGCCCACGGCTCATCAGCACAGCGTAAGTGTTGAGGCGTTTCGGCGTGCACCGCCTCAACACTCACCGCCCTCGGCCCACTTGCCTAACGTGCCTTAACCCTGACCGGGCCGCTGAACTGCAGGGTCGCTTGAGAACCCAAGATAAGAGCGGAACCATCGAGATCAATCTGACACGCCCGAGTGCGCTTGGAACGCCAGGAGCCGCCGATGTGCTTCCTTCGCCGCTGCGGCGAAGATCTGGTTGAGCCTGTCGCGGTTGCGGCCGTGAGTGACCAGGCCATGGCAGTTGCGGCACAGGGCCAGCGCGGCGGCAGGGTGGTCGCGCGCTCCGCGGGCGAACGCGGCGGTGGGATCGCCATCGGTGTGGTGCACCTCCAGCAGCGCTTCACCAGCATCGGTGACGTCCTGCTGGTAGCCGGTGTCGGTACAGGTGGGATTCTCACACCGGCGGCCACTGCGCTCCAGCAGTGCGGCGCGGGTGCGTTGCTGTCTGATCCGCTGCTCACGGATAGTCAGTTCCCGCCGTTGATCCTGGCCGACACGCTCGGCCTGTTCGATCTGAAGGCACCACTGCCGATACCGGCTCGGCGCCGTGGCGGCCATCGCTGTCAGTGTCTCCCTCGCCGCCTTCGCACGCTCGATCGCCCGGGCCGGTTCGGTCACCCGGTCGACAAGGTTGGGCTGGCATCGGTTGTCCCACTGGCCGGCGAATCGAGAGCGGGCCAGGCGCAGGCAGGCGAACCGGGCACGGCTCCACCTGTGGAGCATGGCCTTGTGCTCGGGTGCCAGCATGCCGTTGCCTTCGGGTGGGTAGCCGCTGTTGGCGCACAATTCCAGTTCGCAGAACAACACGCCGTAGGTACGGGCTCGATCGAGGCACACCACCTGGCGTCCCCGCAGCATCGCGGCCACCGTGGCATGGACTTCGCGGAAGGCCGGGGCGGCTCGCACGTGCTTGGGCGTGACGTGGTGTCGTGCGAGATCCGCGGCCGGAAGAACGTCACCGGGAAGTGGATTGATCAGCGTGTCCAGCAATGTCTCGCCCGTGCTGCTGTAGATCGCCAAGTCGCACAGCATGGCCCGCTCGTGCTGGTTGCCGACGGGGTTGTCGATCTCCCCCCAGGTGCCGACCTCCAGGATGACGCTGCCGGGATCGGCAAGGACGTTCGTCGCCCACGTGGCCGCTTCCCAGCGATCCTCAGCGCGTTCGGCTGCTGTGGGCGGCCGGTCGTGGGGCAGCGCCTGGTCGTGTCGATACAGGGCACGTACGGGATACCGGTCAACGACGGCGGGAAACTCGCCGGGGATGCCCAAAGATGCGGCCACGAGAAGGTGGTGGTCGTCGATGAGGGCGTTCTGTACGGATTGGGGCACGGAAGCTGGACGACCGTTCACGTGAGCAGGGCCGATGAGAAACGCGTCGGGACGCAGCGCGTTGCGCGGCCGTAGGTCGCACCCGGCCAGATGCTCGGCGGTGGCCAGCTCGGCCGGTACGGCCGGCCACAGCTTCCCGTAGTGGCGTTGCGCCTCGTGGACCACCCAGCCCTTAAGGTCGGCCGAGAAGATCGGCACATCCCATCCGGTGGGCAAGCCCCACCACAAAGGCTGCCAGCCCGACGGCTCAGGCGGAGCAAGCGGCATGGCAAGATCGGCATCCGTCCATACAACCGAAGGGTGCATGCAGCCGATTCCACTGCGCTGGGATCGTCTGCGGGGTGAAGTGCCCAACTCGTGATCTGATGCTCCTCCCTGGCGCAGGGATCACGTACGGGACAGGACCGTGGGGGTGCCGCCGACCGCTTCCGTGCCGCCTACCGGTCGGCCCCGGACGCCGCGACCCTGCGCCGCGCCCGCGGATGGGCAGTGCTCCGTGCCTTCAGCGGCATCCTCATCGGCGAAGCCGGCGTCCGCGCGGGACGCGTCCGGCCGCGGGCGGTGTTGCATGGGTCGCCCATGAAACAACCCGCAAGCAGGGCGGCTTCTTGCGGGACGCTCCGGGTGTCCTGGTCGATGTCTTGGCGGTCGCGGGCGGTCAGGCCGACCAGCCGCCCGGCGGCGTACGAGTTGCCGTTGTCGGCGCGGGCGCGAAGATCAT
>NZ_JBFAMX010000145.1:0-20615 GCF_040659615.1 Nonomuraea sp. NPDC049784 | reverse complement strand
GGCGGTGCCGATCGGGACGCACAGCATGGAGCCCGCGCCCATCGCCGTCAGCAGCGGCCCATCCGCGCAGAAGCCGAGCAGCGTCTCGTCGTCCACCATCTCCTGCACCACGCCGGAGCCTCGTTCCAGCACCTGCATCACGACCTGGCTGCCCGCCGGGTCGGCGGACTCCACCTGGCGTACGAGCTCGCCCAGCGGCTGGTTCTTCGGCGCCACCACGATGGAGCGGTGCGGCAGCCCGGCACGGACCATGTCGGCGATCATCCAGTCCGCCCACTGGGCCGCCAGCAGCCGCGTCGCCCTCGGCAGCGCCACCGGGCGTAGCAGCGACTCCTCGTCCAGCAGCAGATTGGCCATCTTGGCCAGCAGGTCCTGCCGCTTGGCCGCCGCCAGCAGCAGCGCGCCGTCGGACTGCTCGGGCCGCCGCGCGCCCGGCTCGGGCAACTGCACCTCGACCGGCAGTGCCACCGCCGCGACCATCTGCTGCGGCTCTCCCGGCATGGTCAGCCTGGTCAGCGCCAGCTGTACGCGGTGCGTACGCCCCTGGTGAGCCAGCCGGGTCTCGAACGCCGACGGCTGGCCGGTCTGCAGCACCGCCGTCAGATGCGACCTGAACGCCGCCCGCCGCGACACGTCCACCAGCAGCGGGAAGGACCGGCCCACCAGGTAGCCGTCGGGGCTGCCGAGCATCTGCGAGGTCTCGGGGTTGATCCGCCTGACCACGCCGCCGCCGTCCAGCACGATGACCGGCACGGGGAAGGCCCGGAAAACCTGGCGCAGCAGCTTCAGCTCCCGCTGGGAGCCGTCCTTCTTGCCGCCGGGCCGCTTGGGCGCCTTCTGCAGCGCCTCCCGGGCCTCGGCCAGCAGCTCCGCCGCGGTGTCGAGCTCGGCGAGGGCGGCGTCGAGGGTGGGCGCGAGGTCGGCGGGATAGGCCGTCCTCGCCTCACGCAACGACGACACGCGCCCGGCGAGCGCGTCCAGCGCTTGTTCGAGGTCCGGCATGGTCACCCTCTGACGCTACGTCACATGGGATATCAGTAGCCATATCGGGTAGGGGCTTCTTGCTATGGAATCCACCGCGATGATCACCCCCGGTCTCGCCCGTGACCTCGCCACACTGGGCCGGTTGGGTGAGGACACCTCGACGGAAAGCGTGCTGCGCGGCCTCACCACGGCGCTGGCCGCCGGCGTCCCGGGCTGCTCGGGAGCCTCGGCGGAGCACTGGCGCGACCACCGGGTGCTGGTCTCCGGCTCGCACAGCGAGCTCATCATGCTCGTCGAAGGCGAACGCGAGCTCGGCGAGGGCCCGTCCATCGAGGCGAGACAGAGCGGCGGCCGCGCCGGCGTGACCGACGTGCTCAGCGAGACCCGCTGGCCCCGCTATGAGGCGCTGGCCACCCGCTGGGGCGTGCGCTCCGTACTCGTCGTCCCCATCGACGTGGCGCCCGCCCTGCTGCTGATCGGTCTCTATTCGGTACGCCCGGGAGCATTCTCCCCGCAGGGCGCCCACTCGCTGGCCGACATGCTGACCGAGCAGGTCGGCGTGGCGATGGCGAACATGTGGGAGTTCGACGAGGTGCGCACCGACGCCGCCCAACTCCAGGAGGCCCTCGCCGGACGGTCGGTGATCGACCAGGCCAAGGGCATCATCATGCAGACCAGCGGATGCACCGCCGAGGCCGCGTTCGAGGAGCTGCGCAGGATCTCCCAGCACCACCAGATCAAGGTGGCCGACCTGGCGAGGCTTCTGGTCGACGAGCATCAGCGCAAGTCGAAGCGCTGATGCTCTTTCAGGTAGGCCTTTTCAGGCGGGCTCAGCCGATGGCGGCCAGCGCGTCGTCGAGTGTGTCGTAGAGCGGCAGCCGCTGCGCCAGCCCGGTGATCCACATCACTCTGGACTTGGAGTATTCGACCCCGATGAGCGCGAACTTCGCGCCCGAGGTCAGGCTCGTCTGCCAGTGGTGGACGATGAGCCCGAGCGCCCGCGAGTCCATGAACGTCACGCCGGCCAGGTCAAGGATCAGGTTGGAGCCGGCCATGGACAGGTAATCGGCGAACTGCTCCCGGGTCGTGGCGTCGAGCACGCCGTCGACCCGGATCACGGTGATCTCGTCCACCGTCGACGACGTCAGGCTCAGGGCCGCCACGGGCCCCTCACCGTTCTCCGGCATTGTCACGGAGCAACCCTACTGTCACCGAACATAGGAGGAATACTTCCGGCGATACGGGGGACACTTGTTGCGGAGTCCAGCAGCGGGCTTTCGTCTCGGAAGTAGAGCGAGGCGTGCCTCTGCCTGGGCTTTTCCTGCTGGGGGAGGCCGCCTGCGATCCATATGAGGAGCAGCGATGGCTGTGCAGGAATACGTCCTCGAGGAGATGACAGCTGAAGAGCTCCTGGCCGAGATGGCCAGGGAAGACACCCCCGACAGCCTGAGGGAGCGCCTGCGCGAACGCATCGTCGAGATGCACAGGCCGCTCGCCATGGAGATCGCCAGGCGATACCGCTACCGCGGCGAGCCGTTGGAGGATCTCCTCCAGGCCGCGTATGTTGGCCTGATGAAGGCCGTCAACGGCTTCGACCCCACCCTCGGCCACGCGTTCAGGGGCTACGCGGTCGTGACGATGACCGGCGAGGTCAAGCGCCACTTCCGGGACCGCACGTGGGCCATCCGCGTGCCGCGCCTCTACCAGGAGCGCCGTTCGGAGCTCAACCGGCTGGTCGCCGACCTCAGCCAGGACCTCGGCAGATCGCCGACCGTGGCGGAGCTGGCCGCCAAGATGAACATCACCGAGGAGGACGTCCTGCTGACGCTCGACGCCTCCGCCGCGTACAGCACTCTGTCGCTCGACGCGCCGCTCGGCACCGACGACGACGCCGCCTCGCTCGGCGACGTCATCCCCGAAGACGACGACACGCTGAGCACCATGGTCGACAGGGAGGCCGTCAAGCCGCTCATCGACGCGCTCCCGTCCCGCGAGAAGCACATCCTGCTGCTGAGGTTCTTCGGCAACATGACGCAGGCCGAGATCGCGGCCGAGTTCGGGATCTCCCAGATGCACGTCTCACGTATCCTCCGCAAGGTTCTCGACCAGCTGCGCACTGAGCTGGTCGGTTGAGAAGAAGGTCGCCGGGTGAACGAGGACGTAGAGCCTCAGTCGGGCTTCACGAGCCCGCCGCCCGGCGCGCCCGTGAAAGAGCTTCGCTTCCGGCTGCCGGACCTGCCGCAGGTCCGGCAGTTCGCTGAGGACGAGGCCCGCTCCGTCGGAATGCCCGAGGAGGCCGTCGGCGACTTCGTCATCGCGGTCAACGAGGTGGCGACCAACGCCGTCACCCACGGAGCGGACCACGCCTTCATGCGTACCTGGCTGGTGAACGGCGACCTGTTCGTGGCGGTGCACGACGGGGGGACGTGGAAACCGGGGCCCATGCCGGGGGCCGTGGGCGGGATGGGACTGTGGGTGGCCCGCCTGCTGTCGTCCGAACTGACCCTGCGCGCCGGGAGCGACGGCAGCACCGTCATCATGCGCTTCCCGGGCAAGGAGTGACGCTTCGCGGGAGACCGCCTTCCGGCGGCCTCCCGCTCCTTTGGGGGTTATCTTTCGGGGGTTATCTTTTGGGGGCTATCGGCGGACTCGTCCGCGCCAGTTGCCGTATCCGCTGCGGATGCTGGCCGTACCGACGCCTGCCTGGTGCAGGGCCAGCAGCGTCAGACCCAGTAACGCGAACGTCATGCCGGAGAACCCGCCGGGGATCCTCACGCCGACCAGGTCGAGCAGGAACCCCAGCCCGAAGATGATCGCTGCGACTACCGCGAGCATGTCATGTCACCTCCTTGTTTCGGAAAGGGTGAGCAGGCTCTCCAGGACGCTCCTGTAGTCGCGTAGCGCCAGGCGCAGCTGCTCGGTGTCGGAGGCATCCGCGTCCTTCCAGCGGGCGCGCAGGGTGTCCGTACGGCTGGTGAGGCTGCTGGTGAGGGACTCCACGACCTCGCCGACCAGGCCGTCGGCGCGCCGCACGGCCTCGCCGGGATCGTCGACGAACGACGTCTGCAGGTCGCGCCAGCGGGCCTGCACCTGGTCCGGGTCCTGATCGAACAGGACGACGTCCTCGGGAGCGGCGTGCGCGGGCGCCTCATCGGACGCCACCGGCTCCTGCTCCTGGTCCGCGAGCATGTCGCCGCCGGTTGCGGCGTACGGGTCGCGGTACGGGGCGTCGTGCTCGGCCTCGGGGGCCGTCACGGCACCGGGCACGGCTGCCGCGTACTCGTCGTCGGCGCGCGGACTCCGCGCCTCCAGCTCGTCGTCGGCCGCCGCACGGGGAGAGTCGTCGCCGGCGAGCTCGTCGCCGTGGGAACGCTCGTCATCATTCGGATAGTCGTGGGAACGCTCGTCATCGTCCGGGTAGCCGTGAGAGCGCTCGCCATCGTCCGGGTATTCGTGGCGCGAGTGCTCATCCGTCGTCGGGGGGACACGGGTATGTTCCTCGCCGCCGCTACCGGGAGTGGGGATGCCCATGGTCTCTTTCACCGTCCTCGCGAAGTCTCGTGGAGCAGCTCCTCGAACAGCGCGCGGTAGTGCACCATGGCCTGCCGCAGATCCTCCGTCGAGGCCTCCTTCCTCGCCGCCCGCCCGCTGATCTCGTGAGCCGTCCTGTAGTGGTCGAGAGTGGCCGCGTGCCCCACCGACAGGGTGGACAGCCGCTCCTCGAAGTCCTGCGTCGGGTAACCCTGTTCCGCCATGACCGCTGTGACCAGCTGATCGGCCTCGGTCACCGCGAACCCTGGGGCGTCCACGAAGCGCTCCTGCACCTCGGTCCACCGGTTCGCGTAGGTATCGCGGGAATCCTCAGTCAGGGGGTGGATGTCGAGCTCGGCATGCCGCCGCTCCCTGTCGAGCAGTTCCTGCTCGGCCTCGCGGCGGTTATCGTGTTCCGCGACTATGCGCTCGTACTCCGGGCCAAAACGTTCGCGGAGATGGGTGCGACGCTGCTGCTGCCGTAGCAGGACATTTACGACTGCGGCGAGCGCCACCACCGCGACCACGACGACGGCCACCCAGATGAAGGTGGTCATGATGTTCGCCTCCGGTCTCTGTGTCGAGACCAGCGACTGCCCTGGAATCGGCTGGTCGAAACCAGCCGCCTCAGCGAGCTTCGAGCGCCTTCATCGCCGCGGCCAGCACGGCTGCGACATGTGAGCCGCCTGGTGGCGCCGGGACCTCACTGAACCCTTCAGCCGCGTCGTACCGCACGTCGAGCCCCTCGTCCACGAGCCGCTGAGCCCACCGCAGAGCCGTGTTCAACCGCTCGGCCGCGGGCGGCTTCCCCTGAGCGGCCGCCGACAGGTTGCGAAGATTGGTGGCGGGCCCGGACTGGGCATGCACGCGCGCCAGCTTCCACGGGACGGCGCGGCTGTGGTCCAGCATCGGCTTGGCCAGCCCGGCGGCCCGCTTGGCCTGCAGCACCCCGGACTCACTGACCCCGAAGTGCACGGCGAGCTCCTGCACGCTCATCCCCTCGGCAACCAGCCTGGCCAGCTCCCGCCGATCGATGGTCGGCTTCCGCCCCACCCCGACCACCTCGCTCTGCGTACGCGTGTAAACCTCCGATTGCGCCAAGGCTATGCCGTTCCGCCCCCCGTCGGGCGACGACACACGACCGGGACGTTGCTCAGCTTGGTGGCGTGGTTCTAAAGCGCCCGCCTGCGGCGGCCCGCGGCGCGTCGGGGCGCCGGCTGGCCGTGCTGCGGCTCTCCGCCCGGTCGCGCCAGCGCGCCCACGCGCCCAATGGACAAGCTGCGACCGGGCAGGGTGCTCTCTTCATCCCGGGGACGGTGGTGCGCTCCCGGCCTGGGCTTGTTGTCGTGTGGTACTCGCACGCGTACCACCGGGCCGCTCTTGCCGATATCGATCGCGGCGACCCGTTCCACCAACTCCAGCGGCTCATCGGTCTCTCGCACCCCGATCAAGGACGGGCGTTCGATCTCGAGTGACAGCAACGCTGACAGCTTCGGTGGAACGACGAGCTGATCCACAGCGATGTCCACGTCGACTCCCGTATGGCGGCCCGCAGATCATTATCGCTCCACCGTATGGCGTCGTAACGCGTGTGCTTAGATGTGAGAGCTGGCATCGTCAAGGAAAAGTAAAACCCGATCATCGTAACTCGATGATCGGGTGATTTCCGAAATGTCGGGACGACAGGATTTGAACCTGCGACCCCCTGACCCCCAGTCAGGTGCGCTACCAAGCTGCGCTACGTCCCGTCAAGTCCTTGGCGGAACTTTTAGGTTTTGGTTCCGCTCGGCCTTGCGTGAAGAACACTATCACGAGCGATGGACCCCTCTGTGCCAACT
The DNA here is from genome assembly GCF_040659615.1 of Nonomuraea sp. NPDC049784. Classification (NCBI taxonomy): domain Bacteria; kingdom Bacillati; phylum Actinomycetota; class Actinomycetes; order Streptosporangiales; family Streptosporangiaceae; genus Nonomuraea; species Nonomuraea sp. NPDC049784. The sequence continues at coordinate 14,262 of NZ_JBFAMX010000145.1, read as the reverse complement.
CTCACGAAGGCTGGAGGCGCCGTCACAGCGACTGTACCTGCCAGGCGGCAGGTACGAGATCTCCTTGGCCGCGCCGAGGAGAGCCGTTGGTTTTCGGGGTCCGCGCAACACTCGTCAGGGTCTGCTTCGTCGTCGCGCGATGGCGAGACCCATCGCCATCGAGACGCACTCGGTTGAAAACAAGGCGCCCAGTACGAGTACGCCGACAACGTCGAGGTGATCTGGCGCAGCTTCCAACTCGACTCCAGCCAGCCGCGCGGCGAGAACACCCCGACCTCCCAGATGCTCTCCCGCAAGCACGGCGTCACCCCCGAGCAGGCCAAGGCCATGAACGACCGCGTCCCTGCGCTCGCCGCCGAGGAAGGGCCGGCGTACTGCCTGGACCCGGCTCGCCACCGAGACCGGACTGCCCGCGCCGAGGCCACCCGCAAGGTGCTCGACGGCAGGGCCTTTCACCGGCGACGTCCACGACGACATCCGCCAGGCCCGTGCGCTCGGCGTGAGCGGCATCCCCTTCTACGCGATCGACCGCACCCTGGACAGCTGGCACCCGACCCGGGGCACCCTGCTGGCCGGCGAGCGCCGGGCCGGGCGGCGGGTGGTCTTCTCGGACCACCACCTGCAGGACCTCGCGGGCGACGAGCCGCCGCCGAAGGGGACCTGGACATTCCCCGACCCGTTCGGGACCCAGGACGTCGTCGGGCAGTTCTCCACCACCGACGTGGTCACCATCTCCCATCACCTGGACACCGCGCGGATCAACGCCTTCCTGAACGTCGCCCCGCTGAAGGACCTCGGCGACCCGGAGACCAAGGGCCCGCAGGCGGCTGACGCCAGCGGCCGATCGGCCCAGGTCTTCCTGGTCGAGGTCGTGGTCCGCCGAGGAGACGAGCAGCGGCGGGTGGCGGTGCGCGGCCGCGACATCTACGCGATCACCGCGCCGATCGTGGTGGAGGCCACCGAACGGATCCTGGCCGGCCGCGGCCGGGCCACCGGCGTCGTCACTGCCGGAGAGATCTTCGATGCCGAGGACTTCCCGCGGTCCCTGCCGCTGGACGAAGTGTCGCTGGGCAACGGGTGACGTCCGGCCTCATTGCCGCACGCCGACCGGCCGTTCACGAGCCGTGCTGAAGGAAGGTGGCGATCCAGGCGATCTAAGCGCAGGTCTTCTGCTCGACGTCACACCGTTTGACCTCGGGGTAGCGGGTCGACGGTTTGTCCAGCAGGGGCTGGGGCTTGTGGCGCAGGTGCAGGTCGAAGAAGGCTCGAACGTGGCTGCGGGTGATCTCGACGGCGCGCTCTCCAGACAGGCCGGGATTGCGGTGGACCCCGAGCTGCTCCACCAGCAGCGCGGTGTCGGTGAAGGAGACATGCTCCGCCCCTGCCACCACGAGCCAGCGCTTCCATCCCGTCAGCTGTACCCAGTCACGATCCCACGTGGTGTCCTTTCCTCCCGGACTGTGCATGGCCTGCGCGCCCAGGAAGAGGAACGGCCGCGACAGCCCGCTTTCCGGGATCGGGGCGAACGTGGTGCCGTCCATGTTGAGCCCGGCGCGCACGCGGGTGTCCTTCAGCATGGCGACGATGGTGCTCGCGCCTCCCGCCGAGTGACCGGCCATCGCGATCCGGGACGGGGCGATCAGCGAGGCGCCCTTCCACGCGGGGTGCGCGCCGGTCAGTTCGTCGAGCACGAAAGAGACGTCGGCCGCTCGGCTCTGGCCCACCTTGTTCCAGAACTCCTGGCCTTTGACTGCCTCACACGCGACACACGTGGTGACCCGGCCGTCGGGGAAGGTCGTGGCCAGGCTCTCATAGGTGTGCTCGATTCCGGCCACCACATAGCCCCTGCTCGCCAGCTCCTCGGCCAGGGCGGTGAGCGAGCTGCGGGGCTCGGTGAAGCCCGGAGAGAGCAGCACCAGGGGCAAGCTGTGCTTACGTCCGGCCGGTTCGGCGCCGCTGAAGGCGTTGGTCCGCGTTCTGCTCAACGCGTCGTACGGCACGCCGGTGACCTCTCCGCCTTTCAGGATGAGCTCCGACTCCTTCGCCGTCATGTACGGAGCCCGCTTGCCGCTGCGGGATTTCGCCGGATACCACAAGGAGACCATGAGTTCTCTCGCCTTCACGCTGGGAACCCAGGGGTCGGCGCGGGAGGTGTCCTTGAGGTACACGGAGGTGGTGCCGACCGGCTGGGATCCGGTCGGTTTGGGGAGGTACGGCGTGCCGATCCGGGTGGACGTCGGATCGGTGGAGACAGATGAGGTGGAGCCAGGCGACGGTTGGCGCGAGGGGACGTCGGACACGACCGAACTGGACGCCGACGCGGACGCGCAGGAGGTGGCGGCCACGAAGGCGAGCAGGGCCGCGACGGCCGTGGCGCCTCGGCGGATCCGGCGGGGCGTCGCCGGTCTGCCCGCGCCGGCGCCGTGACCTGTGGCTGGGCCGGGTGTGGGTTCCCGTTCGATCACATGACGCATGAACTGTCCCTTCTGATGGGGGCGGCCGCCTCGACGTGCTTTCGCGGGTGGCCGGTGGCGGCAACGACGCTAGGGGCCGGCGAGATCCGTCCGCGTCGGCTGTCACGCCGATATCGACCCCCTCTCGAGAAGGACCCCTCCGCCGTGTCATCCCTGCGATGTACTCCTGGCGGAGGCCGGACCCGGTCACCGAGGCTGACGCGGGACGTGCCATGCGGCCGGGACAATGCACCAGTGACAGCAAGCAAAGGACGTGGGTGGTGGCAGTTCGGGCTGGATGCGCTGCGCCCCGTGCGGAAACCCGCCCGGCCCTCGCGCCGGTCGCTCCTGGCCGACCTGGTGCTCGCGGTCGTCTTGACCGTTGTCGCAGTGGCCGCGACGGCGGGGACCATAGACGATCGCCATCGCGTCGACGGGCAGCCGCCCTCCCTGCTGGAGCCCTTGCAACTGCGGCCCTCTCCCCAGCCACGAAGCATCGACGCCCCGCCCGGCCGCCTGGAACGGCCCGTCACCCCCGCCGCCGGCCAGGAGGATCCGGGCCCGCTTCCGCTCCTGGTGGTTCTGACAGCGCTGCCGCTGGCGGTGCGGCGGCTGTACCCACTGATCACGTTCTGGACGGTGCTGGCCGCGGTGCTGGCCACCCACGACGACGCGACGTGGATCACCGTGCTGACGTTCGCCATCGCCGCCTACGGCGCCGTGGCCCACAGCCGTCACCGGGTGCCGGCCATCGGCGGACTCGTCCTCGCCACCGTGCTGGCAGGCGCCACCTTCCAGGACTCCGTCCCGGCGCTGCCGAGTTGGCTGGGGCCGTTCGTGGTGCTCATGAGCGCCGGAGTCGCCGCCAGTTTCGTCCGCTCCTGGCGGCGACAACTCGACGCCGGCCGCCGTCGATTCGCCGAACTACAGCGCGCTCAGGAGGAGGCCATGCGCAAGGCCGTCCAGGAGGAGCGTTCGCGGATCGCCGGCGAACTCCACGATGTCGTCACCCACAATGTGAATGTGATGGTGATCCAGGCCGGAGCGGCGCGCACAGTGATGGACACGGCCCCGGCCCAGTCGAAGCAGGCCATGCTGGCGGTCGAAGCCGGCGGCCGGGCCGCCATGGCCGAACTACGTCACGTCATGGGCCTGCTCGCCGGGCCGGAGAGCGAGCGGGCGGCCAGCAGCGCCGACGGGCTCGAACCGCAACCGGGGCTCGACCAGCTCGACTCGTTGATCGAACGGGTTCGCGCAGTCGGAGTGCCGGTCAGCATCGAGATCTCTCCGCCGCCCTGCCCGCTGCCGCCCGGGGTGGACCTGGCCGCGTACCGCGTCGTTCAGGAGGCGCTGACCAACACGATCAAGCACGCGGCCGGTGCGGCGGCGTCCGTCTCGATCGGCCACCGCGGCGACTGGCTGGAGATCGAGATCACCGACACCGGCGGCGGTCGGACGGCGCGCGCCGGAGACGGCCAGGGCCGGGGCCTGATCGGGCTGCGGGAGCGGCTCGCGCTCTACGGCGGCACCTTGCAGGCCGGGCCGCGGAGCGGCGGCGGCTACGAGATCAAGGCGCGGGTTCCGTGGACCACCACGTGAACAGGCCTATGCGCTTGGTCATCGCCGACGACCAAGCGCTGGTACGCAGCGGGTTCGGGATGATCCTCGCCGCTGCGACTCACCGTACGGGGACGCCGAGCTCGCGGCCGCGGTAGAAGCCTTCCCGCTCCTCGAGGATGTAAGGCGCCATGACTTCACGCCGGTGGGCCTCGCCCTCGGACGCACGCCAGGAGTCGCAAGCCTCCTTCGAGTCCCAGAACGAAACCCCGGTGATCTCCCGTCCGTCCTCGGACCAGTACGCGTAGGCCTGGCGGAGACCCTCCGGGTACGGGTCCGGGCGCCATGCCCTTTCGAATGCCTCCAACGCGCCCGGCTTGATGCGGCGCGTCGTCACCCAGACGAAGTGCTCCCTCATCCCAGCCTCCTCTGCAACGCCGATTTGGCTTGATGGCGCTCTCTCAATCCACCATAGGCTCCGCGACGCCATAGCCCGGCGCCGGGGCATGGGCGTTCGCCACCGCGCTTCAACAGGGGCCACCACCGCGGACGCGTCCTCGGGTCACGGGCGGGACGACGAGGACACCGCCAGGCCCGATGCCTTGCTGAGGGGCTGGATGAGCGTCCGCCGGCGCTGTATGGGCGGCCACGTGGGTGTGCTTTTCGGTGTTCCAGGGCCAAGCGCTGGGTGGCCGGCTTACGCTGCCGTCGGCGGCGCGAATCCTCCTGTTAAAGGACGGCTCACGGTGGAGTTTGTCGAGGCACATATAACCGTCGAAGGGCAGAAGAAGGCATCCCCGCTGGCATATGGCCTGCTGCACGCCGAGCTTGCCGCCTCGATCGACATCTCCGAGGTGACGAGGCTGGTACGCGGAGAGGCGGGGATCGAGGAGACGAGTGCCTGGCAGTTGGCGGTCAAGGTGCCGGAGCCGCGGTTGGCGGCGATTGTCGAGCATATTCGGAAGAAGTACGTGGATGAGCAAATACCTATCCTGACATTTCCTGTTTTGGGGGAAAGCCGGGAATATCCTGATTGGCTTTGATCGGGATGGCTAGAAGAGGGTCAACGGGTCTATCGGCTGAGGCTCGGGGAGGGGAGTCAGGTTCGGGAGGCGGGCGCGTACCGCCTCGTGGAAGGCGCGGGCCAGCCTCGGCGCGTCGGCGTTGTCGGGCGTGTGGAGGAAGAACGTGGGGGAGCGGCCCTCCCTCAGCCACTCCGTGACCGTGTCGAGCCAGGTCTGCCAGCCCTCGATCGTGCGGGACTCCGCGTCCCGGCCCAGGTAGCGGACGATCGGGTGGGCCGTGAGGGCGCGCGTGCGGCGGGGGACGCGGGGTTTCTTGGTCCACGCGTCGCGTTCGGCGTCGCTGGCCGGCGGGCTCTGGAAGAGGGTCGTGGTGTCGAACGGGACCCACTCGGCGTCCACGGCCGCCAGGACGCGTTCCAGGAGCCGTTCCGACCGCTCGTCCTCGAAGAACGCGCGGTGGCGCACCTCGACGGCGTACCTGTGCGAGCGGGGGAGCCGGCGGAGGAAGGCGGCCAGGACGCCGACGTCGGCCGGCGTGAACGAGCCGGGAAGCTGCACCCAGAGGGCGTGGGCTCGGGGCCCCAACGGCTCGATCGCGTCCAGGAAGGAGTGAAGGTCCTCGTCGATGCCGGTGAGGCGGCGCTCGTGCGTGATGGTCTTGGGGAGCTTGACCACGAAGCGGAAGTCCGGGGCGGTCTGGCGGGCCCAGGAGTCGACCGTGCTCCTCGCCGGGGTCGCGTAGAAGGTCGTGTTTCCTTCCACGGCGTCGCACCAGGTCGCGTAGGAGCGCAGGCGCTCACCGGGAGGGAGCTGATCGGGCACGAAACGACCTGGCCAGCGCGCGTGAGTCCACATCGCGCATCCCACATGAAGCCGCATGGATCGACGGTATCGGAGATCCGTTGAGGCGCCGTCACGGCTCGAAGGTTGTCATACGAATGATGGCTTCGTATGATGACTGACAACATCCACCACTAGACCTCCTTGGACCGCCATGGCCGCCGACCGCATCCGCCACGTCTCGCTCTCCTCCGTCACGCTCCCGCTGGACGTCCCCGTCAGCGATGCCAAGGTCCTCACCGGCCGGCAGAAGCCGATGACCGAGATCGTCTTCCTCTTCGCCGAGATCGCGACAGAGCAGGGCCATCAGGGCACCGGATTCAGCTACTCCAAGAGGGCAGGCGGTCCGGCGCAGTACGCCCATGCCAAGGAGGTCGGGGAGAACCTCCTCGGCCAGGATCCCTCCGACATCGGCAAGGTGTACGACGTGCTGCTGTGGGCGGGCGCGTCGGTGGGCCGTTCCGGGGTGGCGACGCAGGCGCTGGCGGCGGTCGATGTCGCGTTGTGGGATCTGAAGGCGAAGCGGGCGGGGCTGCCGCTGGCGAAGTTGCTGGGGGCCTATCGCGACTCCGTGCGGACGTACAACACGTCCGGCGGCTATCTCCAGGCGCCGATCGAGGAGATCAAAGAGAAGTCGGAGCGGTCTCTTCAGGCTGGCATCGGCGGGATCAAGATCAAGGTGGGTCAGCCGGACACGAGGGAGGATCTGCGGCGGTTGGCGGCGGTCAGGGAGCATCTCGGGGATGGTGTTCCGTTGATGGTGGATGCCAATCAGCAGTGGGATCGTGCGACGGCGTTGCGGTTCGGGCGGGCGGTGGAGGAGTTCGGGCTCGTGTGGATCGAGGAGCCGTTGGACGCCTATGACGCCGAGGGGCATGCGCAGCTGGCGGCTGCTCTCGACACGCCGATCGCCACCGGCGAGATGCTCTCCAGCATCCCCGACCTCGTGCGCCTCATCGACCTCCGCGCCGCCGACTACCTCCAGCCCGACGTGCCGCGCGTCGGCGGCATCACGCCCTATCTCAAGGTCGTGGCGCTGGCCGATCACGCGCACCTGCAGGTCGCTCCGCACTTCGTGATGGAGATCCACGTCCACCTGGCCGCCGCCTACCCGCGTGAGTCGTGGGTCGAGCACATCGAGTGGCTCTCGCCGCTGTTCAACGAGCGGCTTGAGATCGAGGGAGGGCGCATGCTCGTGCCCGACCGTCCGGGCCTCGGTCTCAGCCTCGCCGGCGAGGCCGTGGGATGGGGGCTCGACCAGGTCGAGTTCCGAGCCTCGGCGACGCGGCCGCGGCCCGGCGGTCCGGCGGGGTCGAGTTCGGTGCCGCCGCCGGATAGGTTGTGAGCCGTGCCGCCAGATCAGAGGCTCGATCGCGACAGCGGGCGCGGGCTCGCGCATGAGCTCGTCGAACGGCTCAAGTCGCGCATCCTCGCCGGCGAGATCGAGCCCGGCCAGAAGTTGCCGACCGAGTCCTCGCTCGTCGAGGAGTTCGGCGTGAGCCGCACGGTGGTCCGCGAGGCGATCTCGCGGCTCCAGGCGGCCGGCCTCGTCGAGACCTTCCAGGGCCGTGGCTCGTTCGTGCTGGCCCTGCCCGCCTCCACGGCCTTCTCCGTCGAGGCCTCGCAGATCCGCACGCACCGCGACGTGCTCGACATGATCGACTTCCGGATCGGCGTCGAGTCGGAGTCGGCTGGGCTTGCCGCGGAGCGCCGTACCGACCTGCAGCTCAAGGCCATCGAACGGGCCCTGGTCGATCTCGGGCGCTCCGGTCAGCAACCCAGCAGCGCCGTCGAGGCCGACTTCCAGTTCCACCTCAAGATCGCGCTCGCCTCGGGCAACCGGTTCTACTCCGACCTGCTGGCGTCGTTCGGGCCAATGGTGATCATGCTGCCGCGCACGCGGTTGGAGCACGCGTACACGGTGTCGAACGCGACGCACCTCACCCGGGTGACACTGGAACACGAGAACATCTACCGGGCCATCGCCGACCAGGACGCGGCGGCGGCACGTGCCGCGATGCGGCTCCACCTGTCCAACTCCCGCGCCCGGCTCCAGGCCCCGTAGGGCCCGGCGCGGGTTACCAGCGGGAGGTGTTGGGGGTGAAGTCCGGGACCACCGTGCGCATGTAGGCCGTGTCCTCGCGCCCGCGCTGCCCGCACCGCACATACTGCTCGTGCAGCACCCCCAGAGCGTCCTCGTCCAGCTCCACTCCGAGGCCGGGGCCGGTGGGCACGGCCACGCTTCCGTCGCGGAACTCCAGCGCCCCGGGCTTGATGACCTCCTCGGTCTTCCACGGATAGTGCGTGTCGCAGGCGTAGGTGAGGTTGGGGGTGGCGGCCGCCAGGTGGGTCATCGCGGCGAGGCTCACGCCGAGGTGGGAGTTCGAGTGCATCGACAGCCCCATGCCGAACGTCTCGCAGATGCCCCCCAGCAGCGCCGAGCGCCGCAGCCCGCCCCACAGGTGGTGGTCCGACAGGACGACCTGTACGGCGTCGGCGGCGACGGCGGGCTTGAGGTGCTCGAAGGCGATGACACACATGTTCGTGGCGAGCGGGATGTCGGTGTGCCGGGCGACCGCCGCCATGCCGTCGATGCCGGGAGTCGGATCCTCGAGATACTCCAGGACGCCGGCCAGCCGGTGCGCCACCTTGATGGAGGTGTCCACGGTCCAGGCGCAGTTGGGGTCGATGCGCAGCGCGTGGCCGGGGAAGGCGGCGGCCAGCGCCTCGACGGTCTCGACCTCGTGGCCGGGCTCGAAGACGCCGCCCTTGAGCTTGATGGCGGTGAAGCCGTAGTCGGCGACCATCCGCCGGGCCTGGGCCACCATCTCGTCGGGCGTGACGCCCTGTCCCCAGGAGTCCTCGTCCTGGCCGGGGTGGCCGGCCCACTTGTAGAAGAGGTACGCGGAGAACGGCACCCGCTCGCGTACGGCGCCGCCGAGCAGGTCGCTCACCGGGCGGCCGAGCACCTTGCCCTGCAGGTCGAGCAGCGCCACCTCGAAGGGGGAGGCCACGGTGTCGACGGCGCTGGAGACCTCCAGCATGCCGCCGAAGCTGGCGCCCGCGCCGCCGGTGGACGCGCCGAGCGTCTCCTCGACGACGCGCCGGAGCCCGTGGGCGTCGAACACGTCCAGGCCGGGCAGGGCGGCGGCGACGGCGTCGAGGCGGTCGAGGTGGGCCTGGTCGGCGTATGTCTCGCCCAGCCCCACCAGCCCCGAGTCGGTGTGCGCCTGGACGATCGTGCGCAGCACGAATGGCTGGTGCACACCGACGACGTTGAGCAGAGGAGGGTCGTGGAAGGCGACCGGGGTGACGGTGACCCGGCTGATGCGCCCGCCGTCACGCGCGCTCACTGCGCCGCCTTGACCGTGAGGACCGGGACGCTGGCCTCCATGAGGATGCGCTGCGCCTCGCTGCCGAGGATGAACTTGCCCACCAGCGACCGATGCCGCAGCCCGATGACGATGAGCGTGCCGCCGGTCTCCTCGATGAGCGCCTCGAACGTCTCGGGGAGGTCGTCGTCGTGGAGCGGCTGGCGTACCTCCGCGTCCACGCCGGCGGCCCGTGCGCGGGCGAGCAGCGCGGAGGAGGCGTTGTCGTCGATCTTGTGCTCGTCGACGGGCGCACCGCGGCGCGGCGAGTTCACGATGATCACGCGCTCGGAGCGCAGCAGGCCCTCGCGCAGGCCCGCTTCGACCGCGGCATCACCCTCAGGCGTGGGCAGGTAACCGACGAGGATCGTCATGACGTCTTCTCCTCAACTGGAGCCTCGACTGGAGCGGAGGTCTTGCGGCGCACGGCTTTGCGGATCAGCGGCAGGAACGCCACCAGCACGACCAGGGCCAGCACCGTTCCCGAGATGGGGCGGGTGAAGAAGCCGGTCGGGTCGCCGCCGAAGATGAGCAGCGCCTGCCGCGACGAGTTCTCGATCATCGAGCCGAGCACGAACGCCAGCACCAGCGGCCCCGGCTCGAAGCCGAACTTCTTCATCAGGTAGCCGAGCAGGCCGAAGGCGATGACCAGGAAGATGTCGTAGACCTGGTTGTTCACGGTGTAGGCGCCGAGCAGCGTGATGAGCACCGTGATCGGGGCCAGGATCGCGGGGCGCACGCGCAGGATCTTCACGAAGACGCCGACCATCGGGATGCTCATGATGAGCAGCAGGATGTTGCCGATGTACATCGAGTTGATGACGCCCCAGAAGACGTCGGGGTGCTCGGTGACGAGCTGCGGCCCCGGCTGGATGCCCTGGATGAGCAGCGCCCCGAACATCAGGGCCATGGTCGCGTTCGCCGGGATGCCGAGGGTCAGCAGCGGGATGAACGACGACGTGGCGGCGGCGTTGTTGGCGGTCTCCGGCGCGGCCACGCCCTCGACGGCGCCCTTCCCGAAGCGCTCCGGCTGCTTGGCGCGCCGCTTCTCGAACGCGTACGCCGCCAAGGACGACAGCACGGCCCCGCCGCCGGGCAGCACGCCCAGGATGAAACCGATGAGCGAGCCGCGCCCGATCGCGCCCCTGGACTGGCGCAGGTCCTGGCGCGACGGCCACACGTTGCCGACCTTGGCCGGCGCGTGCACCTGGTTGTGCCGCTCCTCGAGGTTGTAGAGGATCTCGCTCAGGCCGAACAGGCCCATGGCGATCGGGATGAAGTCGATGCCCTCGGCCAGGTTCAGGCTGTCGAAGGTGAACCGCTCGGCACCCGTGAAGGTGTCGCGGCCCACGGTCGCGATGAACAGGCCGACGCAGGCCGCGATGATCGCCTTGAGCTTGTTGCCGTTGCCCACCGAGGAGATCAGCAGCACGCCGAGCACGCCCAGAGCCGCGTACTCGGGCGGCCCGAAGTCGAGCGCGAAGCCGGCCACCACCGGCGCCAGGACCGTCAGGCCGATGATCGAGACGGTCCCGCCGATGAAGGACCCGATGGCGGCGATGCCCAGCGCGGTGCCGGCCTTGCCCTGTCTGGCCAGCGCGAACCCGTCGAAGACGGTGACGACGGAGGACGCCTCGCCGGGGAGGCGGAGCAGGACCGAGGTGATGGTGCCGCCGTACTGGGCGCCGTAGAAGATGCCCGCCAGCATGATGATCGCCGAGACCGGCCCGATGCCGTACGTGATCGGCAGCAGGATGGCGATCGTCGCGCCGGGGCCGAGCCCCGGCAGCACGCCGATGAGCATGCCGATGATGACGCCGATGAGGCAGTAGAGCAGATTGGCCGGCTCCAGGACGACGCCGAAGCCGTTGAGGATGGGGGAGATGTCCATGTGGCTTTCTCAGATGAGACGCGGGAGCGGGACCTGGAGCAGCACGACGAAGAGCAGGTAGAACGCGGCCACAGTCGCGACGCTGACCACGATGGAGGTGCGCCACGACTCCTTGCCCAGCCAGCGCAGCCAGACGAAGACCAGCAGTAGCGAGGGGATCTCGAAGCCGATCACCGGCAGCAGCACGGCGAGCAGGATGAGCGTCACCAGGCCGATCCCGGTGAGCAGGCTCGCCTTCGAGAACCGCTCGGTGTCCTCGAGCCCGCGGCCGGTGACGATGAGCGTCGCCGACAGCACGACGATGACGACGCTGATGGCGAACGGCCACAGGCCGGGGCCCGGCTGGGTGAGGCGGCCGAGCCCGAGCGCGAGGGATCCGATCACCCCGGCGACGCCGACGGCCAGCGCCGCCAGGGCCGCCGCGACCTGCGAGACGGGGCCGGCGTGCGGCGGCCGGGTCTCGTCGGCGATGTCGGCGACCTCCTCGAGAGGGTCAGACATGGACATGCTCGCTCCTTGGAAGTATCCGGGGAACTATCCGGCCAGGCTGATGCCGTACTTGCTCAGCTGCTCCTTGTAGGTGGCGGTGTCCTTCTGCAGGGAGGTGAGCACCTCCTGCGGGGAGACCTCCATGGGGGTGAGCGAGTTGTCCTCGTTGAACTTCTTGTACTCCGGCGTGGCGAACGTCTTCTTGGCCGCGTCGAGCAGGCGGGTCTTGGCGTCCTCGGGCGTGCCCTTGGGCGCGGTCAGGAAGCGGTACTGCGTGACCAGGACGTCGAAGCCCTGCTCCTTGGCCGTCTTGACGTCCGGCAGGTAGGGGATGCGCTTGTCGGAGAAGACCGCGAGCGGGACGAGCTTGCCGGCCTTGATGTTCTCGATGGCCTCACCGATCTGCATGGTCGAGACGTCGACCTGGTTGCCCAGCAGAGCGGTCAGCGCGGGGGCGCCGCCGTCGAAGGGCACGGCCGTTGCCTCGATGCCGGCGGTCTTGAACGTCAGCGCGGAGGCGAGCTGGGCGCCCGTGCCGACGCCGGTCGTGCCGTAGCGGATGGTCTTGCCCGCCTTCTTCATGTCCTCGATGGACTTGTAGCCGGACTGGGTGTTGGTCGCCATGACGTAGTCGTCGCGCGAGACGCCGGTGATGACGTCGAACGAGTCGATCTTCGTGGCCTCGGCGGGCGACACCGTGAGCGGCGTGATGGTGAAGAGGGAGGCGTTCTGGATGGCGATCTTGTAGCCGTCGGGCTTCGCGGACTGGAGTTCCTTGGCGTTGAGCGCGCCGTTCGCGCCGGGCTTGTTGAGCACCGGCGCGGAGACGCCGAGATCCTTGCTCATGCCCTGGGCCAGCGCCCGGGTGATGAGGTCGGTCGAGCCGCCCGCGGACGCGCCGACGCTGAACTCGATGTTGCCCGTCGGATATTTCCCGTCACCGCCACCGGAGGACGTCGTCTTGACACCGCCGCACGCGGTCAGCGCGAGCGCCGCGGCAGCGCCGATGACACCCACGAGAATGCGGCGGGGGGTCGTCCGGGATGTCGGCATGGACTCTCTCCTTCGTACGAGCGGCGTCTATGGAGGTTACGGGGTTGTTTCCGCTCTGTAGTCCCCGGAGACTATGGACCTGCCTCGATGCCTGTCCAGGCTCAATTCGGTATCAGGTGATACTCTGCGGGCATCATGCTGACACTCGATCAAATCCGGGCATTCGTCGCGGTTGCTGAGGAGCTCCACTTCGGCCGTGCCGCCGATCGACTCCGCATGACGCAGCCGCCGCTGAGCCGCCACATCCAGAAGCTGGAGCGCACGATCGGTGTGACCCTCCTGGAACGCGACAACCGCCGCGTGGTGCTCACCGACGCCGGGCGCGGCTTCCTGGAGGACGCGCGGCGCATGCTCACGCTCGTCGACACCGCGGGCGACCGGGCGCGCCGCATCGCGAAGGGCGCCACGGGCACGGTACGGCTCGGTTTCACCGCGGTCTCGGCCATCAGCATGCTCGGCGTGCTCCTGCGCCGGCTCGCGGAGGAGCTGCCGGAGATCGATGTCATCCTCCACGAACGGGTGACCGCCGGCCAGGTCGACGGCATCCTGCGTGGCGAGCTCGACATGGGTCTCGCCCGCCCGCCCTTCGACATCGCCGCGCTGCGCTCCCGGGTCGTCTTCCGCGAGCCGCTGTGCGCCGTCGTGCCCGTCGGGCATCCGCTCGCCGGCCTCGACCGCCCGCTCGCCCCCGACGACTTCGACGGCCTGCCGGTCATCAGCTACAACCCCGTACAGTCGCGCTATTTCCACGAGCTGACGGTCCGGTTCCTCACCAACGCCCACCCCAGGATCGAGCAGCAGGTGCATCAGATCCTCACCGCCGCGCTCCTCGTGGCGGCCGGCCGGGGCGTGGCGCTGGTGCCCGCCAGCGCGCGCTCGCTCGGCATCGAGGGCATCGTCTTCTGCGATCTGGTACGGGGCGGCGGCGATCCGCTGGACGGCGGTGGCCCGGGAAGAGGTGGTGGCATCGCGGGCGAGCCGGTCGAGCTGCACGTCATCTGGAACCACGGCTCGACCAACCCGGCCTTGTGGCGTGTGCTCGAGCTGCTCCCTGAGCCCCAGGCATGATGCCCTGTCGGTATCGTCGGATACAGAAACGCACTTGGACAGGAATCCACCCACCTCCTTAGCCTGACGGCATCAGCCTTACCGGCGGTACTGGGGGATCCCACGGCCGCGTGTAAACAAGAGGACGTTCATGCCGAATTTCTCGCCCCAGGAGCTCGCCGCCCAGCTCAAGAGTGGCCTGCTGTCGTTCCCTGTCACTCATTTCACCGAGGACCTGCAGTTCGACGAGGCGGGCTACCGTGACCACCTGTCCTGGCTGAGCACGTATCCGGTGGCCGGTCTGTTCGCCGCGGGGGGCACGGGCGAGGGGTTCTCGCTGACCGCCGCCGAGATCGACCAGGTGGTGCGAGTGGCGGTCGGCGAGGTGAACGGCAGGGTCCCCGTCGTCGCCCCGGCCACGGGCGGCACCGCGACCGCCGTCGCGCAGGCCCAGGCTGCCGAGGCCGCCGGGGCGGACGGGCTGCTGCTCATGCCCCCGTACCTCACGGAGGCCGGGCAGGCCGGTCTGGTCGAGC
>NZ_JBFAMX010000144.1:0-20864 GCF_040659615.1 Nonomuraea sp. NPDC049784 | reverse complement strand
GCGACCTGTTCCCCGCCGTCATGGCCGCCGCGGTCGCCGGGGCCATCCGCGTGGCGGGACGGCACTGGCTCCAACCCGGCAACACCGACTCCTTCGCCACCGTCCTCCGCCACGCCCTGTCCTGCGTGTGCCCCGCTACGCCGCCCGAAGGCCCGCGGGATCAGTGACCTCGCAAGCGCGGGCCCGCTCCCCCGTTGGGGAACGGGCCCGCCTTCCGTGTCAGAGGTTTCCGACGAAGACCGGCGGAATACGGTCCTTCCACGGCATGGCCTGTTCCAGGTGAGCGGCGATCTGGAATAGCAGATCCTCACGCCCGTAAGCGGCGACGATCTGCACGCCGATCGGCAGCCCGTCCTCGCTGTGAGCGAGAGGGAGGCTGATCGCCGGCAAGCCGGTGACGTTGAACACCTGAGTGAACGGCCCGTACTCGGTCAACGACTCCAGCCAGCTCGTCAGAGTCTGGCCGGGACCGTCGAACCGCAAGGTGCCGTGCGGCGCCGGGAGGCGACCCAGCGTCGGGGTGACGAGCAGGTCATAGCCGGTGAAGAACGCGCCCACCGACCGGCTCACCCGGTTCTGCGCGTTGAGCGCGGCCAGCATGTCCAGCGCGCTGTACTCCCTGGCCGCCTTCAAGAACTGCCGGGAGACGGCCTCCATCTCCGCCTCGTCAGGTTCCCGCGGAGCCAGCAGCAGCGTGGCGGCGATCGCGACTCCCTCGCACACCCAGGCCTGCATGACGGCCTCCCAATCGACCACCGGGCTCGCCTCCGCGACGGTGTGCCCCGCCTGCTCCAGCACTCGGCCCGCCTGGACCGCCGCTGCGGCCACCTGGGGATCCACCGTCGTCCCCGCCCAGCCTTCGGTGGCCACCGCCACCCGTAACCGGCCGGGATCGGTCCCGATCTCGTCGGCGTACGCCCGGCGCGGGGGCAGCGCGGTGTACTTGTCGCCGATCCCCGGCCCCTGGACGGCGTCCAGCAGGTGAGCGGCGTCGCGGACGGTGCGCGTCAGCGCGAACTCGTAGGCCATGCCGAGCATCAGCTCCCCCGCATCGGGTCCGGGCGTCACACGGCCCCGGCTCGGTTTGAGCCCGACCAGCCCGCAGCAGGAAGCCGGGACCCGGATGGAGCCGGCCCCGTCGCTGGCATGCGCGACAGGCACCGCCCCCGCGGCGACCAGGGCCGCGGCGCCACCGCTCGACCCGCCCACACCCCTGTCGAGGTTCCATGGGTTGCGTGCCGGGCCGTATCTGAGGGGTTCGGTGGAGAAGCTGACGCACATCTCCGGCACGGTGGTCAGGCCCAGGGTGACCAGGCCGGCGGCCCGGAAGCGCGTCATCAGATCGGTGTCGCGCCATGCGACGATGCCCGGCAGGGCACGGCTTCCCAGGGTGAACGGCACCCCTTCGGCCACCGGCCCGTGGTCCTTGATCAGGAAGGGGACACCGGACAGCGGCCCGTCTGCGGCGTGGTCGAGCGCCGGGGAGAACACCGGCAGCGCCAGGCCGTTCACTTTCGCGTTCGCCGCTTCCAGCGCCTGCCGCGCCGTGGCCTCTACCTCGTCGGCGGTGACCTCACCCGACTTGATCAGGTTACGGATGCCGACAGCGTCGTACCTTGCGTACTCGTGGAGCTCCACGAAGAGTCCTTTCGATCACGGGTGGGAGTGCTGCATGAAAAGCAGCCCGAACGGGGCGATGGTCGAAACGCCGGGCCGCGGGGCCCGGGGACCATCCCCTAGCAGTGATCGAAGTGTTTCTACGCTCGGTACATCACGTCCCATGCTGGCAGCGGCCGCACCCGGCCGTCGACCGAATTTCCTCGGTCATGCGGGGCGTGCGTCAGCGAGTGGACTCGCGAGCCATCAGGTCGAAGGGCGCGGTGTACTCGCGGGCCGGGCGTGAGGGGTCCTGGATGCGAGCGGTCACCAGCTCGACGGCCTTGGCGGCCATCCACCGGTGGTCCGGCGCCACGGTGGACAGCGAGGGGACCATGTACGCCGACTCGGGGATGTCGTCGAAGCCGATGAGGTGGACGTCGCCGGGGACTCGGACGCCGCGATCGGCGAGGCCGCGGAGGACTCCCTGGGCGACGGTGTCGGTCACCGCGACCACGCCGTCGACCTCGTGACCGGCGTCGACAAGGCGGTGGGCCGCGTCGCGGCCCGATTCGAGCGTCATCCCGTTGACGGCGTACAGCAGTGCCGGATCGGGGTCGAGTCTCCGTTCGGCGAGCGCGGCGAGGTAGCCCTGGTAGCGGCGCGTGACCACGTTCACGCCGTCGAGGGCGCTGCCGGTGACGATCGCGATCCGGCGGCATCCACGGTCGATCAGATGGACGGTCGCCGCTTTCGTGCCTTCTTCGTTGGGCATGGCGACGTGGTCGAATTTGGCGTCGAAGTTCTGCTCGCCGAGCATCACGATCGGGTAGTCGCCGGCGGTCAGCCGTGAATCCTGGGGGTCGACTCCGACCGCGCTGAGGATGAGCCCGTCGAAGTGCAGGGTGTGCGAACGGGTGATCGCCTCGAGCTCCCCCGTCGCGGCCGCGCCGGTCTGCTCGATCGCGACGTGGAAGCCGTGAGCCCGCGCCTGGTCGATCACGTGGGCGGCCAGCTGGCCGAAGTACGGCCGGTCGATCTCGGGCACGGCCAGCCCGATGACGCCGGTCCGCCCGGATCTGAGGGTCCGGGCGGAGACGTTGACGCGATAGCCCGATTGGCGGATCGCCTCCAGCACCCGGCGGCGGACCTGGTCGCTGACTCCGGACCGGCCGTTGATGACGTTGGAGACCGTCATCTTCGACACCCCGGACAGCTTGGCGACGTCGCTCATGGTGACCATGCCGCTCCTCAGGTCCTGCCTCCTTTGGCCGGATCCGATCCGACCATGTCCGACTGCGGTCGCCGCTTACTTGAGCCTACTGCGCCGCACCGGGCAAGTATGGCCACAGCGGACGGCTGCCCTCGTGGAGGAACGGGCGAAGAACGAGATCCGGAAGGCTTGCCCTTCGGCCGATGGTGATGCGCCCGGGGGCGCTCATGCGAGGCGTCCCTCCACGGTGACGAAGGAGTGTGCGGGCAGGTGCACCCGCAGTCCGGACGCGGTGGTCGTGACCTGCTCGTGCGCTCGGGGCGCGACGGCGGCAGGCGTCTCGGGGGTGTTGTGGGCCTGGAGCTTCTCGGCGGCGAGGACGCGGGAGCGGACGTCGGCCACGGCGCCGCCGCGCAGGTCCAGGTCGATGTCGATCGCCTCGGCCGCGTCCAGGTTGGACAGTGAGAGGAGTACGCGTCCGTCCTTGCGGCTGGCCGAGATCGAGACGGTCTTCAGCGTCTCACGGGCGGGCACGCCGGCGGGGAGGTCGACCCGCAGTGAGGCTGCGTCCTGGTGACCCTTGTTCATCTCGAACACGTGGTAGGTCGGTGTGAGCACGAGTGCGCCGGAGTCGGGGTCGGTGAGGATCATTGCTTGCAGGACGTTGACCGTCTGGGCGATGTTGGCCATGACGAGGCGGTCGGCGTGGCGGTGGAAGATGTCGAAGTGCAGGCTCGCGACGAGGGCGTCGCGCAGGGTGTTCTGCTGGTAGAGGAAGCCGGGGTTGGTGCCGGGCTCGACGTTCCACCACGTCCCCCACTCATCCAGCACCAGGCCCACGTTCTTGCCCGGGTCGTAGCAGTCCATGACGTTGGAGTGGCCGGTGATCAGCTCATCGATGCGCGCGGCCTGGGCCATCGTGGCGTAGTAGTCGTCGGTGCCGAACACCGTGGCGTCGCCCTTGTCCTGCCACGTTCCCGGGATCGTGTAGTAGTGGAACGACAGCGCCTGCATGAAGCCCGCGGGCCGATAGGCGCACCCCAGCTCGCCGAGCTGCTTCATGAGCGTCTCGGTCCAGGCGTAGTCGCCGGAGTTCGCGCCGGCGGCGATGCGGTAGAGCTTGTTGTCTCCGTGGTCGCGGCAGTAGGTGCCGAACCGGCGCGCCTCGGCGGCGTACTGCTGGGCGGACATGTTGCCGCCGCAGCCCCACGCCTCGTTGCCCAGCCCCCAGAAGCGCACCCGCCACGGCTCCTCGCGCCCGTTCGCCTTGCGAAGGCGCACCATCGGCGAATCGCCGTCGCGGGTGAGGTACTCCACCCAGTCGCTCATCTCCTTGACCGTGCCCGACCCGACGTTGCCGCTGATGTACGGCTCGGCGCCGAGCAGCTCGCACAGGGCCATGAACTCGTGCGTCCCGAAGTGGTTGTTCTCCTCGACGTTGCCCCAGTGCGTGTTGACCATCGCCGGGCGCTGGTCCTTCGGCCCGATGCCGTCCATCCAGTGGTACTCGTCGGCGAAACAGCCACCCGGCCAGCGCAGGTTCGGGATGTTCAGCGCACGCAGCGCCTCCACCACATCCAGCCGGATCCCACCGGCGTTCGGGACGTCGCTGTCCTCGCCCACATAGAACCCGCCATAAATGCACCGGCCCAGATGCTCGGCGAAGTGGCCGTAAAGATGCCGGTTGATCACCGGGCCCTCGACATCGAGGTTGATGATGGCGGGCACGACAACATTGCTCATGGACAGTCCTTCAGCGCGATATGTATCGATAAAACGCTCGCAACTTTATCGATACACAAGGGCTTGTCGTCAAGGGGTTGGTCGCGTCCTGGCGAGGCAGCCTTCACCGCAGGCGCGACGCCTGACACGAGCAGGCGGCCAGGTCAGCGGCCGAACGCCTTCCGGTACGCGGACGGGGAGGTGCGCATCGAGCGGCTGAAGTGGTGGCGGAAGGTCACCGGGCTTTCGAAACCGACGGCGGCCCCGACCTCCTCGACCGGCACCGTGGACGACTCCAGCAGGGACAGGCTGGCCGCGATCCGCTGTGCGATCACCCAGCGCAGCGGGCTTGTCCCGGTCCTCCGGTTGAAATGCCGGACGAAGCTGCGCTGCGACATCCCGGCGACTCGGGCCAGCACCGCCACCGTGATCGGACGGGAGAGATTGGCCAACGCCCATTCCATCGCCCTCGCCACGGCGTCGTCGTCCTCGACGGGGGCGACCGCGGCCTGGACGAACTGCGCCTGGCCGCCCTCACGGTGCGGAGGCACGACCAGCCTCCTGGCCACCGTGTTGGCCACGCTCGGGCCATGGTCCCGGCGGACCAGGTGGATCAGCAAGTCGATGCCGGCCGCGCTACCCGCGCTCGTCAGAACGTCGCCGTTGTCCACGTACAGCACGCCGGGATCGACCCCGACCTGAGGAAAACGTTCCTGTAGCAACTCGGCGTATCTCCAGTGCGTGGTGGCCGACCGGCCGTCCAGGAGCCCGGCCGCGGCGAGGGCGAAGGCCCCCGAGCAGATCGACACGATGCGGGCGCCCCGTTCGTGCGCCCGTCGCAACGCGCCGATGAGCGCGGGAGAGACCTCGGCGCGGACGTCTGGCACACCCGGGACGATCACCGTCCGCGCCTCGGCGAACACGTCCAGCCCGTGCGTCGCCTGGACGGTGAAGCCGCCGACCGCCCGGAGCGGGCCATCGTGCTCGGCGCACACCACCAGGTCGTACCACGGGACGTCCAGCTCCGGCCGAGGCAGCCCGAAGACCTCGACGACGCACCCCAGTTCGAAGGGGCTCATGCCGTCGAAGGCCAGGACCGAGACGGTGCGGTTGCTGTCATAGCGCTGGAGCATGGCTGGATATTAGCGGTATTAGGCATTCATGCCACTCGTGAGAGCACGGGGGCGGGCGGCACCATCAGAGGAAACGAGTTGGAGGTAGTCCCGAAAATGTCCGCTGTTCTCGCCACTCCGGCCGCCGACCCGGCCGCCGCCGTCGCTCATTTCTCGGCCCGTCTGGCGTTCGAGACGGACGTGTCCGATGTCCATGCCGATCTCACCGCCGGCGATTCGCGCATCGTCGTGGTCGACTCGCGCAGCGGGGAGAGCTGGCGCCAGGGCCACATCGAGGGCGCGCTTCACCTGCCCACGGCGGAGATCGCCGCACGCGCGCCATCGGTCGTCTCCCGCGACGTGACCGTGGTGACGTACTGCTGGGGGCCCGGGTGCAACGGCGCGACCCGAGCGGCGCTGGAGTTCGCCAAGCTCGACTATCGCGTCAAGGAGATGATCGGCGGCTTCGAGTATTGGGCGCGCGAGGGCTTCCCGGTCGTGACCGGCTCCGGCGTGGAGAGGCGACCCGCCGACCCGCTGACGGCTCCTGTCCACGCCGTCGCCTGCGGCTGCTGATCCTGGACGGACTGGCTGCTGTCACGCCATCGGTAGCAACGAGGCTATGCGCGCGTATTGAGGACCCGACGTTCCTGACTTGCTCAGGCAGACGCATTGCCGGGGGCTTGGAGCTGTTGGTGTCTGAGTGTGTATGAAGGTACGTGGTGTGGCTCTGGTTACGTCGTCGCCCGCGTGCGGATTCGACGGTATGTGTGCGTCTTCGCTCCATGGGCGGCTTGACTGCCGGCCAGAAGAGTGATGGGATCCGTCGCCAGCGTCGCGGTGTACCCGGCAAGCAGATCGCCGAGGGCATGGAGGCGCCGGAACATGGGACACCCATGGAAACACCCACCCGTGACGACCGCCTCAGCGCGTTCGGTAACCAGCTGCTCAACGTGCACCTCTGGCTCCGCGAAGAGCTCGCCAGGCTACGCGAAGACGTTGACGCCCACCTGGCGGGCCACGCCGAGCGACCCCGCGAGCTGCGGGCCCACTGCCTGGCTTTCTGCTCGGTCCTGGAGCGTCATCACACCGGCGAGGATGCTGCGGCATTTCCCGCGCTGGCCGAGCAGTTCCCCCAGCTGCGGCCCGTACTTCAGGAACTGACACGCGACCACCGGATCGTCAGCGAGATCCTGCGCAGGTTGCAGGACCTGCTGGAGGGTCTCGGCACCGACGACGCGGCCCAGCCCCAGCGTGCGCGAGCCGAACTGGACGGCCTGGCCGCGCTGCTGGAATCGCACTTCACCTACGAAGAGAGAAAAATCGTCGCCGCTCTCAACGCGTTGGACGCCGCCGACTGGGACGGCTCCCCGCCCGATTTCCTGCTCACCGCCTCCGGCGATCGGGACGACGGAAGCTCCGGCGCTGCTCACCTCTGACAGAGCGAGTCGCCGGGCCAAGGAAGCCGCCCTGGTGGCGCTCATCACCGCTCCGTCGAGCGTCTACGGTGAGCGGGTGGTTCTCGAGGAAGTTTCGATGTGACGGGACGAGACCTAGGCCGATCGTCACGGTGATGGCTGGGGCTTTCGGCCGATGCGAGTGTCGCTGATGTTCTCTAGGGTCTGGCCATGGCTTTCACCTCTGTTGAAGCGACGTATTTGCCTGGTCGAGAACGCGGACAGCTGGCGACGGTCGCGCCCGATGGCACCCCGCAGCGCAAACCCCGCCGGGTGGACGACGTGATGGGCGAGGGGGCGTCTGGTATGCGTTTCCTGGAGGACCGGCCGGGTTTCCACGGCCGAGACATCGCGCTTGAGGAGGCTGGGCAGTGAAGGTGGAGACCGCGGTCGTTCTGGGGCCCGGCGGCCCGGTCGGTACGGCGTGGCTGGCCGGGCTGGCGGCGGGGCTGCGCTGGGAAGGGGCGGACCTGGGCGCGGCCGATCTGATCGTGGGTACGTCGGCGGGCGCGATCGTGGGAGCGATCCTGGCCAGTGGAGGAGACCTCGAACGGCTCGCCGTGCTGCCCCCGCCGACCGATCCTGGCGGCGGTGTACGGACCGATCCGGAGAGACTTGCGGAAGTGTTTGCGACGCTCGGCGATACCGGGCTTGAGCGAGCCGAGGCCCTGCGCCGGGTCGGCCGACTCGCTATCACCGCCTCGACCGGCGGCGAGGATGCCGCCATTGCCCGGATGCGGTCGCTGGTCGGCGCAGCGGAATGGCCAGATCGGCCGCTCCTGATCCCAGCGGTGGACGCCGAGACCGGCGAGGCGGTGATATGGGACCGGCACGGCTCCGCATCGCTGCCTGAGGCTGTGGCGGCCAGCATCGCCTTCCCCGCGACCGCGCCGCCGATCACCATCGATGGGCGTCGTTATATCGACGGTGCTCTCAGGGCCGGCACCAACGTCGATCTGGCCGCCGATGCGGGTGTGTTGATCGTCGCTGAGCCGATGGCGCACATGGCCGGTACCAACGGTGTTGCGGCAGACGAAGGGGTAGTCGTACGGCTGGTGCCAGACGCCGGGGCGATCGAGGCGTTCGGGCCGGATATCACCGACCGCGCCGCTTGGGAACCCGCATATCAGGCCGGCGTCAGACAGGCTCCGGACGCCGCCAAGGCTATTGGCTTGATCTTCAACCTCGGCGGTCCGAACGGCGACCCTGGGTAATCAAGGGGACAGCCCTTGGCCCTCGTCCCGAACTCCATCATCTCACCGCCGCGGCAGGAAGGGCCGGACCATGGCGAATCGGCCGGCGAGGTGAGCTCGGATCGCTTCCACGGGGCCGCGGTCAGCTGCTGACGCGCCACGACCGGCTCGATCGCCGCCGACCGACGCCGGCCCCGGCGTGAGGACCTCGCCGGTGGCTGTGCCGATCTGGTCGTCGGTGGCCTCGACCAGCACCCGCACCGCCTCGGCCGGCGTCGCCGGAGCCCTCTCCACCCGCGGCAGCGTGCGCAGCTTCTCCTTCGACGGCTCCCGCTCGGCGCCCGCCGGCAGCCGGGTGGAGATCAGCAGGTCCAGAGCGTCATCGACCGACCCCTCCACTTGGCCGGAGTGGTCGGCGTGCAGATCTGGGGCGAGCTCGGGTGGGCTGCGGTCCTGGCATAGCGGGTCAGGACGTGCGGTGCTGGTGCTGCTCGGGCAGGTGGCTGTCCGGGTGGACCCACAGGAGGACGTTGTCCGGCCGCGCACCTCCCGCCTGCTCCCACTGCTGCCGGAAGAACGCGAGGACCTGCCGGTCGGAGTGGCGCAGGCTGAAGTGGGTCAGGACGAACAGCGTCTGCGGTTGGGCCTCGACCACAGGTCGCAGTTGGCTCCAGACCGTGTGCCCGATCCGCTTCGCGCGCTCCAGTTCGGTATCGTCCAGAAAGGTGCATTCGGTGATGATGACCGGGTATTCGAACAGCCACGGGTTACGTCCGAACACGTTCACGTGCGTGTCGCCGAGGAAGGCGAACAGCGGTCGCCGGACCTCGTGGTCGACCTCGACTCCCTCTTGGCGTTTCAGCGCCATGATCCGACCGAACTCGCCGCCCCTGCCCTGCCGTACCAGGGACTGCCGCAGCTCTTCGAACTCCGGCCGTAGCGTCTTGCTCCGCTGCGAGAAGGCGTATCCCACACAGGGCACCTTGTGCTCGCACTCGACCACCCGCACGTGGTGTCCCCTGCGTCCGAAGCTGAACTCGTCGTCGCGCCGCACTCCGTGCAGGCGGTGGCCCGTCGCCAGGGCGGGATCGAACCCCGCGCCGTGGTTCAGTTCCGCGGATGCGCGTATGTAGGACTCCACATACGGCACCGCCTCGGCGGGCAGGTAAATGTCCGTGCCGGAGGGATTGGCGGCCAGGTAGTCGAGGTCTTTGGAATGGTCGTGGTGGGTGTGGGTCAGGAAGACCGTGTCCACCTGTCGTCCTTCACACAGCCCCGCGTCGAGGCTGCACCGCAACTCGGGGATGTGGAAGAACGTCTTGTCGTTCGCGCGAGAGTAGCCGGTAAGGGTCAGCTCGGTGCCGGGTATCCGCCAGGTCTTCCACTGCCGGAACGGGTGTCCCTGCTCCAGTCGCGCGGGGTGGCCGGCCGGGGTCATGTCTGGGTGGGTCATTTCTCGGTCGGCCTCGTGCGGTCGCTCAGGCGGCGCTGGAGCGCTTCGATCTCCGCCACGCGCTCGCGGGACTCCTCAACCTGCGTCTCGTCCAGGGAGCCCGCACCCCAGTTCCACGGTTGCATGATCTCCCATTCGTCCAAGCGGAGGTTGTCGGTGGCGTACTCGTGGAGGACCGTGAGCAGGGACTGGCCAGTGGGCCTGACGGACAGTTCGCCGGCTTCTTCCGCTCGGCGCCGTGGGACGCCGACGACAGTGCTCCGGCCGGCGGCGAGCTCGCTCAGGCTGTAGCAGTGGATCAGGCCGCCGTGGCGGTCACGCGGCTGCCGCCTTTTCGCACCGTGGTCGATCCGAGGGTCGCCGTACAGCGCGAGGAGTGGTACGAGATCCGGGTCCCAAGCGAAGATCCGCCGCTCGGCCTGCCACATCGTCGGCCAGGGCCGGACCACGGGACCACCCCGGTCGAGCGGGACGGCCAGCTCCCACGGCAGGTTGGTGACGTCCCCGGGGATCGCGTCGTGAGGGTCGGCGTCGACGATCACGAAGAATTCGTCCGGGAACGCGACCCCGAAGCACTCGGCCAGCACCTCACGCGGGCCGAGCCCGGTGGCGTACAGTGCCCGCGCCAGGCGGCCCATCGAGCGGTAGTCGCCGCGTGAGGCCCGCTCCCGCGGCGTCGTCGGCGGGGGTTCCGTCGTCGGCGCGCGGTCGTCGATGGGCCGGATCAGGGCCTCGACCTGGTCGAGCGCCGCTCGGTGGTCGGTCAATCGCTGCGGGGCGGCGCGCTCCGGCGCGTGCCGCTCCACCGCCTCCAGCCGACCGGCCGCGGCGGCGTGGTAGTCCCGCAGAACCGCGAGCAGGGAAGCGCCGCACCGCTCCACCTCCTCGGCCGGGTCGAAGGTGTCGATCCCGAAGACCACGGGCCGACCGGCGGTGAGCTCGCTCAACCGGTAGCAAAGGGTAAGGCCGCCGTATGCGGTGTGGCGGTCGTTCAGCCGCAGCAGCGGGACCAGGTCACGATCGCGCTCGAGAACCTTCTCGTCGTTGTAGTCGTCGTCGAGGTCGCCGAAGGTTCCGGATCGCGGCGCGACCGGGCCGCCCCGATCGGGTGGGACCGCCAGCTTCCAGGCATGGTGGTCGAAGTCCTCGGGCCGGTGGCCGGCCAACGGCACGTGCTCGGCGAGCGCGAAGAACTCGTCCGGGAACGCGACCCCGTAGCACTCGGCCAGCACATCGCGCGGGCCCAGCCCCGTGAGGTACAGTCCTCGCGCCCAGCGGACCATCGAACGGTAGCGGTCGCGCCGCGCCGCCTTGCGCAACCGCTCGAGCTGCTCGCCGGTCGGCGGGGGCCGCAGCTGCCAAACGGCGTCCTCCGGCGGGGGTGGTGTCCGGGTGACTTCGCTCCCGAGGCAGTCCACGCCGCGTTGCCGGCACAGGTCGATGCCGCCCGCGTCGATGAGCCGGTCGATCAGGTCGTCGGCGCGGCGCCTCGCGGACAGCCACTCGGCCGCGGCGTGCAGCGGGGTACGCCCCTCCGTGTCGACCGCGTTGATGTCCAGGCCGGCGGCGAGCAGCCGAGGCAGCAGCTCCCCGTGGTCGAGGTGGACCAGCAGGTGCAGCAGCGTCTCCCCTGTCTCGTTGCGGGTCGCCGGGTCGAAACCGCCGTCCAGCAGCTCCATCACGCCGGGCGCGTCTCCGTGGTAGGCCCGCTCCATCAACTCCTGGTCCTGCTCGGCCCGGCTCCCCGTGGCCGACCGCGGTGGCGATGGCGGCCCGCCGCCGGCGGTGGGGTCGCGCGCCGGGAACAGCGCCTGACAGACCAACGGGTGCAGGTCGCCCGGTTGCAGGTATCCGAACCGCAGCAGGTCGAAGTCGGCTGGATGGCGGTACTCGGCGAGGGTCAAGATCAGATCTTCGCCGATCGGGCGGTCGCGGCGGCGCGCCGTGACCTTTCCGGAGCTTTCGAATGTCAATTCCACATCCGTGAAAGGCCACGTCTCGTCGTTGCCGTCCACCCACACCGTCCGCTGGCGACGCCGGCCTGGCTTCACCAAGGCCGGCTCGGGCACGCCGTGGTCGAGGACGTTGCGGGCCTCGGCCACCAGCCGCTCCACCGCCGCCTGTGGCCGGACCGGCCAGCTCTCCTGCTCGCCCGGGGCGAGGGTGATCCCGCACGCCGCCAGGGCCTCGCCGGTGCGGCCGCGATCCCACAGCATGGTCAGCCACTCCACAGTGGCGACCGGATCGTCCGGGCGTGGTCCGTCGGGCAGCTCGTCCACGGCCAGCGGGCGGCCGTCGGCGTGGAAGAACGGGATCCGGTCCGTTCCGCCGCAGCGTTCCCGCAGCTCATCGGTGTGCCGGGCATCCCAGTAGGACCGGTGCAGGTGATACGTCCACGTTCCCCGGTCCGGCAACACATCGTTCCCTTCCCATTTGGTCCGCACCTGCAGCTTCAGCCGCACCGGGTCCTTCCACGCCTGGCCCACCGTCAGGTTCGCGCCGCCTCCGGCCGGGTACCGGCGGAGCACACCGGTCCAGTTCCAGATCGCGCCCGGTGGGTGGAGTACCCGGGGCATGTGCCAGCGCAGCAGGTCGGGGGCCAGATGGCGCAGGTCGTCCGCGATCACGTCGGCGGTCTCCTGGCCGCTCACCTCGGCCACCTTCGCGAAATCGACGTCCAGGTCGATACCCGCCGCCGCGCAGGCGCCCTCCACATCACCGGCCAGCCGCCGCTCGGTCGCGGCTTCGATCATCCACATCGGTACCGCGTACCAGCGCACCCGCTGGTACATCGCCAGCAACGCCCGGCGTCCCTCGGGAAGCTCATCGACCCGGACCGGGCGCGGGGGGCCCACCGCGTCGCTGGTCACCGGCGCTCCCCCAAGACGCTCGCGGCACCGTCCACGATGGACGACTGCGCCCGTTCCACATCAAACTCCCCGGTTCGCCTGATCTTCTGCAGAACCTTCGCACAGCGTCCCTCGAAGGGGTACCGAAATTCGACATCGTGAAGAACCGGATCAGCCCTCGGCCTATGGCCGGAGCTGCCCGCGCGTCGGCTTACAAGCTCCCAAGTTTCCGCAGTGCCTGCTCAGATGCCGAGTCCGGCTCGGCGGCGAACAGGTCCAGCCCGCAGCACGCCGGCTCGTCGGGCAGCTTGATGAGCTCGCCGTGCAGGGTCAGCTCCCCCACGACCGGGTGGTGCAGCACGTACGCCCGGGACCTGACCTGCGCGACCGGGTGCTCCGCCCACATCCGCGCGAAGTCCGCGTTCAGCTGCCGCATGTGGTCGATGTGCGCCGCGAGTCCGGAGTCCCCGCGATACCGCCCGAGCAGAACGCGTAGATGCGCCACGTGCTCGCGTGCCGCCCGTTCCCAGCCGGTGCGGTGCAGCTCGCGCAGGTACGGCTCGGTGAACAGCAGGTGCGAGAACGTGCGGCGGTTCTCCGGCAGCGCGGGGAAGTCGCCGAACACCGCCACGGCGAGCTGGTTCCAGCCGACGATCTGGGTGTGCCGGCCGACCACCAGCGCCGGCGTCATCACGAACGACTTCAGCAGGTAGCGCAAGCTGGGAGGCACCTCAGACGAGGCTGTGGCCCCGGCACACGGCGCGGGACGCCGTGCGATCCGTTGCAGGTAAGCCAGTTCGTCGGTGTCCAGGAGCAGCGCCGCGCCGACGGCGTCCAAGATCTCGTCCGAGACGCTGTCGCCCTTGCCCTGTTCCAGACGCGTGTAGTGGGCGATGCTCACGCCCGCCAGCCTGGCCAGCTCCTCACGCCGCAGGCCCGCCACCCGGCGCACTCCGCCGTAATCGCGCAGCCCGACGTCCTCCGGGCGCAGGCGGGCACGGCGTGATTTGAGGAACTCGCTCAGCTCCGTCCGGTCGTCCACGCGACAACCCTACGTCTGAGCGCACGGCGGGTGATCACGCCGTGAGTACGCAGAACACGGGTCTGGTCGGGCGGTCGCGGCGGTTCCACGCTGTCATGCGAGCCACCCACGCGCGACCGGCTCATATCGCGACATCTACACGAACGAACGGAGAGAATCCGTGCCCCAAACGCTCGGACTCATCGGCAGCGGAATGATCGGTTCTTCCGTTGCCCGCCTGGCCGTCGCGGCTGGCCTTGAGGTTGTCCTCAGCAATTCGCGAGGGCCTGAGACACTCGCTGATCTTGTCGCTGAGCTGGGCGGGCGTGCCCGAGCGGCCACACCGGCAGAAGCGGCCGGCGCCGCAGACCTGGTGGTGGCGGCCATCCCGCTGAAGGCGTACGAACTGCTCCCCGCCGAAGCTCTGGCCGGCAAGACGGTGCTGGACACGGCGAACTACTACCCCGAGCGGGACGGCCATCTGGCCGAACTGGATGCGGGCGAACTGACCTCCAGTGCCCTGATGCAGCGCCACCTCGCGGGCTCCCAGGTGGTCAAGGCGTTCAACAACATCACCCCGCACCAGCTGTTCACCCTCGCCCGGCCCGCGGGCGCGCCGGACCGCAGCGCCCTGCCCATCGCCGGTGACGACGCGGAGGCCAAGACAGAGGCCGCCCGGCTGTTGGATGTCCTCGGTTATGACGCGGTGGACATCGGCACGCTTGCCGCCAGCTGGCGCAGTGAACCGAACACACCGGTTTACATCCGGCCCTATCTCGGCGAAACGCCAGCCATGAGCGTTGAGGCCTTCCTCCGCTGGACCCTCCAGACACCCGGCATCGTCGTTCCCGCAGCGCGGGTCGGCAAGCTCGTCGAGACCGCGGTTCGCCAGCCGGCAGGCGAGGCCAGGCTCCCAAGCGACGACTGACTCCCCACGGGGACGGGCTGTTCACACGCCGTCCTCGACCTCACGCTCCAAGCCCTGCCCGCCACCATCGTCGACGAGGCGGCCACCCACATCGCCATCAAATGTCGAGGTGAACGGGCAGGGGTGTCGGCGAACACCATGTGACTCGCGCTGTCCGGACGCCCGCGCCGGTTACGGAACCTGCCGCGCCACCTCGGACACCAGCCTTGATCTCCTACGTGTCAAGGCTGAGACTCCGGACATGAATGCGGAACAGGAGGTCATCGAGGCGGCCTTCGAGCGCGCCCATGCTTTGGCCGCAGGAGATCCTGATCGGCTACGCCGGTTGCTGCATCCGGACTTTCGCTGGACGTCACATTTGGGCGAGCAGTTCGATCGAGACGACTATGTGCTGTCCAACACAGCCGGGGCCATCACGTGGAAGAAGCAGTCCCTGACCGATGCCGAGGTGGTGGTGGTCGGGCAGGTCGCGGTGCTGCGTTGCGTGGTGGCCGACGACGTCGTTACCGGCGAAGGCGACCGCCTGACGTTCCGGATGCCGATGACCCAGACCTGGGTCAAGGAAGAGGGCCGCTGGCTGTGTCTGGCCGGGCACGCCGGCCCGCGCCTCAAAGGATGATGCACGGGCGGTGACGTACGGCAATGTCGGCGAACCACCGGCCCGAGAACATCCCATGAGCCAGCGACAGATCTCGACGCCGTCCAGCAGCTCACCGAGTTGGCCGCGTCCAAGGGCGCGACGGTCTCCCAGCCGGCGCTCGCGTGGCTGCTCGCCCAGGGCGAGGACATCGTCCCCATCCCCGGCACCCGCAGCCCCGAGCGCGTGGAGGAGAACGTCGCCGCCGGCCTCACCCTCACCCAGGCCGACCGGGACACCATCTCCCAGATCCTGCCCACCGGCGGCTTCGGCGCCCGTTATGTTGAACAGGCCCTGCCCACCAGGATCTGACCCAGGCCCCCGCGGCGCAGCACGACGGCGCCCCCGCCCACATTGCGGGGGCGCTGTCGTGCCCGAGCGCATCTCGCAAGCTCACCATCAAGACCGGCAAGCACCAGCCGAACCGCTCATGCCTCGCGGGCCTGGGCGCTGCTGGCCGTTCCGATCCTCTCCGCGGGCCGGACCGGGCTTCAACATCCACTGACTGGGCCTGGCCAGGGAGCGGCGTCACCGCACCTCGCCGGGCCCCGCCTCGGTGGATCGCTCATGGGCGGATATCGCGATTGACGGATGACTCCCGGTCATTGGCCGGGGCAGAGCACGGCTTCGCCGACCTTGTTGATCGCGTCACCGACGGCCATGGCTTGCTCGTTCTTGACCTTCAGGGTGGTGGACACGGCGAACTGAAGCCGGCCGTCGGCCGAGGTGAGGGTCACGGCCAGGAAGCCGGGGCCATTGCCCGCAGCCGGCGCGACCGTTCCCCCGCACAGACCGGGTAGCGGCCGTAGCATCGCTTGTTGCAGGTCCGCCGACAGCAGCCGGCCCTGGTTGAACGCGCGGTAGAAAGCGCTGACATCGTGCGCGGTGGAGATGACCCCTCCGGCCGCGCCACCGAAACTTGCGTTCTGCCGGTCCACGTCGCGCGGCCTGCCCTCGGCGTCGGGGTAGTAGCCGTGCCCGTGCGGGCCTCTGATGCCCTGAGGAGGCCTGGTGGGCAGATAGGTGCGGCTCATCCCCAGAGGCGCGAAAAGACGCCGGGTCAGCTCGGCAGACAGGCTACGGCCAGTCGCTTTCTCGATGATCAGGCCGAGAAGCACGTAGTTGGTGTTCGAGTAGGAGAATCCCGCGCCCGGCTCTCCCGTGCGGGGCAGCTTGCGCGACGCCTTCACCAGATCGATCGGAGGATAGTAGGTCGTGAAGTCGAAGGGGTCGTCGAACTGCCCGGAGGCGAAGAAGTCGGGGATCCCGGAGGTGTGCCGGAGCAATTGCCGCAGGGTGATCTCATCGGCCCGCTCCACCAGATCCTGCTGCGCCACCTCTGGCAGAACGTCGGCCAGCTTGTCATCCAGGCCGAGCTTGCCCTCCTTGACCAGCTGCAGCAGCACCGTGGCCGTCATCTGCTTGGTCTGGGAGCCGATCCGGTACCGAGCACCGGAGGGGATTTGGCCGCCCTTGCGGCTGAGCAGGCGGGAGCCGGCCGACCCCTTGCCCACCCGCTTGCCGTCGACGTAGAGCTCGCCGATGGCGCCCACCACACCGGAAGTCTTGACCAGAGCATTCATGGCCTCCTGCACGTCGCCGTACCGGGAACGGGTGAGGCCGGCGTTGTCGGAGGTGGCAGCGGTGGCGGGCGCGGGGGTGCTGAACGTCAGCATCGCGCATGCCAGGGCGGCGAACCGGGCTGTGGCCGCGTGATTCACTACAAAGGATCCTTTCGTGTACGGGACGCGCCGGTGCCTCTGCTCACAGCCGAGACGCCTCGTCGCGAGGACATTCGAGGCTCATTGGTAGACCAGCTACTGTTTCCTCTGCGTTTCCATCGCGGCCCTACTCATGATCACTTCAGGGTAGGTCGGAGTTCGAAGGAAGCCGGCCCAGGTGGTCAACGAGACCGGCGGGGCTCACCGCGCTGTTCTGGTCGAACATCAACCCTTACGGCACCTTCCGGCTCGTCATAAGGGCGCCCAGCAACAGGTTGGCGTGTCATTCCTCCAGGACTGCCGCTATGCGGTCGAGGTCGGTGAGGAGCGCTGCCAGGCGCTGTGGCGGGATCGCCTTGACCATGCGCTGTTCGATGGCGTAGACGGCGGCCTGGACCGCGGCCAGGCTTCTGTGGCCCTCCTCGGTGAGGTGGGCGGGCCGGGCGCGGCCGTGGTCGGCGGTGGTGGGGCGGGTGATCAGTCCCGCTTCCTGCAGGCCCCGCAGGACGACGTTTCCGGACTGCCGGGTGACGAAGGTCGCGCGGGCGAGGTCGGCGTTGGACATGCCGGGGTGCAGGGCCAGGAGTTCGAGAGTGGCGTATTGCGGCACGGTCAGCCCGTGCTCGCGCAGGACCTTGTCCATGGCGCCGCGCAGGGCGGCCTGAACGCGTTTGATCAGGTATCCCACGTGTTGGGTGACGTCTTTCGCGAGGTGGGGCGGCTCGGCGGGCATGCTCTCCATCATGTCAGCATTTTGACATAGGATCCCCCGGCGTCCTAGTCTCGGTTATGTCAAAGTTCTGACATAAGAATCGAGGAGACCATGTCTGTCACCATCGACGGCCCCGACTTCGTCGCCCTGCAAGTCCGCGACGTGGATGCAGCGGCGGCTTTCTGCGAGCAGCATCTGGGCCTGCGCCGGGCCGCAGTCTCGCCGCCGCACGCGGTCGTGTTCGACACCAAGCCGATCCCGTTCGCCGTCCGCGAGCTCCTCCCGGGCATCGACCTCGCCAACGCCGCACGGCCGGGTCTCGGCGTGGTGCTCTGGTTCCAGACTTCCGACGCTCACAAGCTCCACGACCAGCTCACCGCCGCCGGGATCAAGATCCTCACCCCGATGGCGGACAGCCCCTTCGGGCCGGTGTTCTCCTTCGAGGGCCCAGAGGGCTACACACTCACCGCACACGGAGGCTGACCGTGACCGCCGTCTCCCTCACTCCGGGAAATCAGCACACCGGCCCAGGCGACCCTGCTGCCGGTCATTGAGATCAACCGGAGGCCGACCTAGTCAGGCCGCGCCACAACCGAGTGGGTGCCGCACGAATTCTGGATGAGCGTCGCCGAGGTCGATGCTGTTCTCATCAAGAGCGTTGGCGATGTGGAAGCGGCCCGTGTCGACGACGAACTCCACAGCGAGGGTGCCGGCCGCCACGTCACGACGCGATGGCCGCCACTCAAGTAGAGCCACCTCGCGAAGTTCCTGGCCGATGAACGGCTCAAGCCGTTCGTCGGCGCTGGACCACGCCGGAGTCAGCTCGAACCACTCCCAGCCGGTGATCGCAGCCGTCGTGTCGATGGTGTTCCAGCTGATCGACAGCTCATCGAACTTCGAGTGGCTGATCTCTACTTGGACGCCGTCGAAGTCCAAGACGACGGGGCATTCGGCATACCAGTCCCCGTCCTCGATGAAACGCACGATCGCGAAGCCGGTCAGACGCCGACCACCAAGCGCGGCCAGGCCCGGTCCGTGTTCCTCGCGGATGGCTTCAAGGCCGACGAGAAAGGTCGGCTCGAAGCCGGAGATACCCATCACGACAGGCGATTGTCCAGGTTCATCGCGAAACCGGCCAGTCGATATCCATCGCCGTGCCGTAGTGCCACGCTTGACAAATCAGATTCCACATAATGGCCCGCTGGCTTCGCGACCGCGATCTTCAGCGGGAGACCGAATCCGGGCTGAACGTGGTGGAGAACTACAACGGCGTCAACGACTACATCAAGTTCGGCAAGCGCGGAGAGCTCGCCTCCAACCGGCGCGAAGAACAGGAACTGGGGATGTTGTGCCTGCACATTCTCCAGTCGGCCCTCGGTCTGATCAACACGCTGATGATCCAGGACACCCTCGCCCTACCCGAGTGGGAGAACGTCCTGACCGACGCCGACCGGCGCGGGCTCACGCCGCTGTTCCACACCAACATGACCCCCTACGGTGAGATCCAGCTGCGCACCGACCGGCGCCTGGACCTCACCGACCTGCCGACTGCGTAACGCCGGACGCTCGCCCGTTCCGGCGGCAGCGCGGCTGGACCATCCCGGCGCTCGATGCCGGCGGGGTTGATCGCGAATACGGTGGCGGCGATGCTGTGGGCGTGGAGTACGTGTCCAGAGTGCCGCGACCGCCGCTGGACGGGCTGATCGACGACCTTTACTACCTGGAGGGTGCGCCGCCGTACGCCCGGCTGACGCTGCCGCCGATGCCGTCGGCGTTGCTCATCGTCAACCTCGGGGCGCCGTTCCGCATCCGCGCCGGCACGGACATCGAGACGGCCGAGTACGCCGACGGCTGCGTGGTCACCATGCCCACCCGCGCGTTGGAGTTCGGCTACCCACTCCGGACCCGATCCGTCGGCGTGCACTTCAAGCCGTGGGGGCTGGCGCCGTTCCTGCCGATGCCCGCGGCCGAGCTGTGTGACCGGCCGGTGACGGTAGAGCAGGTTTGGGGCCGGCCCGCCATTGCTGAGCTGCGAGACCGGCTGGCCACGGCGGACGGACCGCACGAGATGCTGACGCTGCTCGAGGAGGAGCTAATGCGACGGCTGTGCGAGACCGCCGGCCTGGGGCTGGTCCGCCATACGAGCAGTGTCATCGCGGCGACCAGCGGGGCGGTGGCGATCGGCGACCTGAGGGTGGCAGCCGGTGTCAGCAGCACTCATCTGGCACAGCGGTTCAAGGAGCTCATCGGCGTCACGCCGAAGCGGCTGGCCCGCACCTACCGCTTCGCCGCCACCGTGTTCGCGATCAACCCCGCCGGACCGATCGACTGGGGCGACCTCGCCGGTGGCGCAGGCTACTTCGACCAGGCCCACTTCGGCCACGAGTTCCGGGCGTTCACCGGGCTCACGCCGACCCGGTACGTCGAAGTCCGGCGGCGGTTCCTGCGCGAACATCCCGGCCACGTGCTGGACAGCTGGCCGCTGCCGGCCGATTGATTTCTTACAAGAAGCGGCAGCTCACGACACGCTAATTTGGGGGCACCCCAAAGCAGAGGAGAGCCCCGTGGGCAAGGTGGTCATGTACAGCTCGGTGTCGGTGGACGGCTTCGTCGCGGACGAGAATGACCAGCCCGGACCGCTGTTCGATTGGTTGTCCAGCGGTGATGTCCCGTTGGACGAGAGCGGCGAGGTGAAGGTGTCGCAGACGTCCTACGACTACACCCGGCCGTACTGGGACCAGATCGGAGTCACGATCGTGGGCCGCCACGTCTTCGACATGACGGACGGCTGGGACGGGAAGCCTCCGGGCGGGATCGATCACGTGGTCGTCGTGTCGCACCGGCCGATGCCCGAGGGCTGGGACCCCGAGGCGCCGTTCCACTTCGTCGACGGCGTCGAGGCAGCCGTGGCCAAGGCGCAGGAGCTTGCGGGTGACCGCATGGTCGAGGTCGCCGCTGGCGACGTCGGTGGCCAGGTGCTTGCCGCGGGCCTGATCGACGAGGTGCGCATGGACGTCGTACCCGTCGTGTTCGGGTCCGGCAAGCGCTACTTCGGGTCGGTCCACGCGCAGCACCTGTTGGAGGATCCTGACGTGGTGATTCAGGGCAGCTCGTCGCTCTGGACGACGACGTCCCGCTCTCGGCGCGCAAAGGCAAGGTCATCGTCCGCTCCGGCAAGGGCGAGACCTCCCGCGAGATCCCGCTCCTGGACGGCACCGCGCGGACCTCCATCACCGAGTGGCGCACCGAC
>NZ_JBFAMX010000143.1:0-20930 GCF_040659615.1 Nonomuraea sp. NPDC049784 | reverse complement strand
CCAAGATGCCCGCGGCACGCCAGCGGGCGGCGGCGGCCGTCAGGAGCAGGCCGCAGGCGCGCGGAAAGACCGGGCTCAAGGCCGAGTCGGCCACCACCCTGCCTGCGGGCAACGGCGCGCTGCTGCTGCTCGCCGTGCTGGCCGTGCCATGCGTGGTGACCTCGGTGATCTGGCCGATCGCCTCCATCGCCATCACCACGGTGTTCGTGGTGCTGACCCGGACGCTCTGGATGAGCCACTGGCTGGTCAGGAAACGTAGCTCGCGGCGCACGCGGGTGGCGCTGCGCGTGCTGCTCTTCCCGTTCACCCTGGTGGGAGCGGGCGCAACCGCCGCCGTGTGGCCGGGCGTGCCCGTCACGCTGGCCGCGGGTGGCGCGCTCTGGGTGACCGGCGGGGGAGTGATCGACTCCGGCTGGTGGCAGCAGCCCGCGCCCGTGACAGTGGCGGGCGTGGTGTTCGGGATGTTGTGCGGCGGTTTCGCCGGGCGTGAGATCGAGCGGATCGGGCATCGGCTGCCCGACCTCCGCCGGGAAGGCCTGCGCGCACTGGCCGTGCTGGGCGGGTTCGTCGCCTTGTGCGCGGCCGCCGTGCGCGCCATCGCCCTCTTGCTCTGACGCCCTGCTGCTCTGACGCCCTGCTGCTCTGACGCCCTGCTGCTCTGTCGCCTTGCTGCTCGGACTCGCCGCCGGTCGCGCAGCGAGCCACGAGCTCTGACCCGTCGCCTCTCCACGGCAGCACGTGGCTCTGACCCGCCGGCGCTGGTTGCCGATCGCGGCGCGTCTTCGCGGCCGATCAAACTGATCGGCCGCGAACGGCGGTGCGGCCGGTCAGCCCTGGCCGCCGTCGCGGCGCGAGAAGCGGTTGAAGATGCGCTCGCCCGCGTTCACCGCGCCCTCGGCCACGTCGCGCAGAACGCCGATGAACGGGTCCTGCGACTGTGACCAGGACGCGCGGTAGGACTCGGCCGCCGCCTTGATCTCGTCGGTCACTCGTGCGTTGGAGTCGTCCTCCCTGCGTGGGTAATCCCCGCCCAGGATGCGGTCGTAGTCGCCGCTGCGCTGCCACTTGTCCAGCTCGGCGACGCGCACCACGGCGAACGGGTGGGTGGTGCCGAGCAGGTTGAGCACCTTGAGGAATCCGTCGCGAAGGTCGCCCGCGGTGTCGTATTCCTGGTACTGCTCCAGGAACGCCTCGATGTTCATCTCGTGGGTGTAGTCGCCGCCGGCGAGCTTCATCAGCGCGCGCTTGGCCGCCTCGGGGTCCTGCCCGACGAGCAGGCCGCCGCGGTCGGACGAGAGCTCGGACTTGCGGTACCACTCCTCCAGGCCCGCGACGATCGCGCGCAGGCCGATGTAGCCGAGCGGGATCCAGGCTACGCGGGTGGCGAGGCGGGTCAGGATGTCGAGCATCGTCCGGTAGACCGCGTGCCCCGACAGGATGTGCGAGGTCTCGTGGCCGATGACGAAGCGCTGCTCCTCCTCGTTCATGAGGTTGAGCAGACCGGTGGTCACGACGATGAACGGGTCATCGAAGCCGATGGCCTTGGCCTGGACCTGTGGATCCTGCTGGATGTAGATCTCGGGGATCCGGTGCAGATCGAGGGTGTAGGCGGCGTCGCGGCCCATGTCGTAGATGGAGCGGAACTGGGTCTCGCTCACGCGCACGGCCGACGCCAGGTACATCAGGCGCAACCGGCGCTCACTGATGAGGCCGGACATCTGCTTGAGAACCGTGTCGAACCCACTCAACTTGCGCAGAGCGACCAGGGCGGACCGGTCTGCGGGGTGTTCGTAGGCTCGGGACGAGATGCCGGGCAGTTGGACGCGGTTGCGGTCCGGGGTGGTCGTCATGCCCGGCATGCTACGTCCGCAGCCGAAGTGATGCGCGGTCATCACCAAGGGGGGTGCCATCATGTTGTTGTACGACGTCCGCGTAAGGTCCGTTTCATGATGAATGCGCCTGGTGTGCAGGGAATGAGGCGAGTTGGAGTGATGGGTGGGACGTTTGATCCCATCCACCATGGGCACCTGGTGGCTGCCAGCGAGGTGGCCCATCACTTCGACTTGGACGAAGTCGTCTTCGTGCCAACTGGACGGCCGTATCAGAAGTCGGAGCGCGAGGTGTCGGCGGCGGAGGACCGCTACCTGATGACGGTCATCGCGACCGCGTCCAATCCGCGCTTTTCGGTGAGCCGGGTGGACGTGGATCGGCCTGGGCCGACCTTTACCATCGATACTTTGCGCGATATTTCGGAAATTTATGGTCCTGAGGTTGACCTGTACTTCATCACCGGCGCCGACGCCCTCGGCGCCATCCTGGACTGGCAGAACGCGGACGAGCTGTTCGAACTGGCGCATTTCGTCGGCTGCACCCGCCCGGGGCACACGCTGCACGATCCCGGGCTGCCGGCGGGCCGGGTGACTTTGCTGGAAATTCCCGCGTTGGCCATCTCGTCGTCCGAGTGCCGGCAACGCGTGGCTAAGGGAGAGCCGATTTGGTATTTGGTGCCCGACGGCATCGTCCAGTACATCAACAAGCGGAGGCTGTACTACGGCGAGGGATGAAGGGCCGTCGTGCCGGGGGCGCGCATTGGATGTCGCGCCATAGGTGAGGGGTTTCGGCCTGGAAGGGTACCCTCAACATATGGGCATGCTGCCGACACAGGAGGACAGACCCGCATCGTGACCGCATCTGACAGATCCGTCCAGCTCGTGCGCATCGCCGCGGAGGCCGCGGCCGACAAGCTGGCCGATGACATCCTCGCATACGACGTGAGCGATCAGCTCGTCATCACCGACGCCTTCCTGCTCTGCTCCGCCACCAACGACCGTCAGGTCCGAGCCATCGTCGACGAGATCGAGGAGCGGCTGCGTACCGAGGCGGACGTCAAGCCCGTGCGCCGGGAGGGCGAGCGCGAGGGCCGCTGGGTGCTGCTCGACTTCATCGACATCGTCGTGCACGTCCAGCACGAGGAAGACCGTACGTTCTACGCGCTCGAGCGCCTGTGGAAGGACTGCCCGGCCATCTCGCTGCCGGAGAGCGTCATGCAGGCCAACCTCCAGCGGGCGCGCGCGTGACCAAACTGGTATCTCTCACCTCGGTTCCCAGGCGTTCCCGTGAGGCATCCGCATGAGCAGGCGGATCGTCTGTCTGCGGCACGGGCAGACTCTGTGGAATGTCGAGCAGCGATTCCAGGGGCATTCCGACATCCCCCTCGACGAGACCGGCGTGGCGCAGGCCGCCAGGGCCGCGTCGCTGCTCGCCTCGTTGCGGCCCACCCTGATCGTCTCCTCCGACCTGCAGCGCGCCAACGACACCGCGCTGGCGCTCGCACGCGTCGTGGGGCTCGACGTGGCGGTGGACAAGGACTTCCGCGAGCGTGGCGGTGGTCAATGGGAGGGGCTGACGCGCGAGGAGATCGCCGCGCGCTGGCCTGAGGAGTACGCGGCCTGGGAGGCGCCGGACGGAGAGCCCGTCGCCGACGTGGCCACCAGAGTGGCCGGTGCCATGCGGCGCTGGGCGGCCAAGCTCGACGACGACGGGCTGCTGGTCATCGCCTCCCACGGAGCGGCGCTTCGGCTCGGGATCTGCGAACTGCTCGGGCTGCCCGAGCCGTTGTGGCCGGCGCTGGGCGGTCTGGGCAACTGCTCCTGGTCCGTGCTGCAGGAGGGCCGAAAGGGGTGGCGGCTGCTCGAGCACAACGCCGGGACCCTGCCGGAGCCCGTCCACAGCGACGACAGGCCGGACGCCGAGGCGTAGGCAAGGACGACGGACCAGACGTCGCGGCGTTTGGGCGAGGACGAGGACGTCAGGCCGGACGCTGCGGCGTGGGCAGGACGTCAGACCCGGCGTTGTGGCTAGGAGGGACGTCGGGTCGGACGTTGTGGCATGGGCGGGACGTCCGGCCGGATGCTGCGGCATGCGCGAGCTCGTACGGCTCGGGGGCCGTACGACCGTCGCCGTGTGCGCTGTTGCCGGGGGTACGGCGCGATTAGGCGAATCGGCGCGGATGGCTATATGCTCTCGGAGCGCCGCAACGGGTGGACTCGGAGCGGTGACCAGGGGCTATAGCGCAGTTGGTAGCGCGCCTCCATGGCATGGAGGAGGTCTGGGGTTCGAATCCCCATAGCTCCACACGATCAGATGGCATCTGCCTCAGCGGGCTGCGTCCGATCTGCGCAGTCATCCGCGTCAGATCAAGATCGCGTCGCTGACCGTTTAGGTCGGATCATGCGAAGGGCGAGGGGCACGACCGCCTGGCCGGCTGCGGCCTTGGCGATGTTCCCTGGCATCCGGCCGAAGATCAGCCCATGAATCGGCGTGCTGGCCCACCAGTACAGGTGGCCCAGGAGGCCATGGGGATGGAAGATCGCCCGCTGCCCGTACACGGTCCTTCCGTTCTGCTCCTGGCAGGTCAGCTCCAGCCACGCCAGCCCCGGCAGCCGCATCTCGGCGCGCAGCCGCAGCAGACGACCCGGCACGATCTCCTCCACCCGCCAGAAGTCCAGCGCGTCGCCGACCCGCAGTCGGCGGGGATCGCGTCGCCCCCTGCGCAGGCCGACGCCCCCGGCCAGAGAGTCGAGAAAGCCACGGAACCGCCAGGCGACCGGCAGTGAGTACCAGCCGTTGTCCCCGCCGATGCCCTCGATCACCCGCCACAGCTCGCGGGGCGGTGCCTCCACGGTCCGGCGCCGCTCGTCCACGTACAGCACCCCGCCGGCCCAGCCGGGGTCGGTCGGCAGCGGGTCGCTTGGAGCGCCGGGGATCGACGCCGACGTCCACCGGGTGGCGACGTCGGCGTTCTTGATCCGGCGTAGCGCCAGATCCACGGCGTGCTCGAACCCGACCAGCCCCTCCGACGGGTCCGGGATGTAACGGGCGATGTCGTGCTCGCGGCAGACCGTCTCATTGCGGAGCGACTCCACCAGGGGACGCGCCACGCGGGCCGGCACAGGGGTGACCAGCCCCACCCAGTAGCTCGACAACCGCGGCGTCAGCACCGGCACCGGGATGATCCACCGGCGCGCCAGATCCGCCACCGCGGCATACCCTCGCATCATGTCCGCGTACGTCAGGATGTCCGGGCCCCCGATATCGAACTCCCGATGCGCCTCCTGCGGCAGCTCGGCGGTCCTCAACAGGTAGCGCAGCACGTCGCGGATCGCGATCGGCTGGGTCCGGGTGCGTACCCAGGTAGGTGTGGTCATGACAGGCAGTCGTTCGGTCAGGTAACGGAGCATCTCGAACGACGCCGACCCCGAGCCGATGACCACGGCCGCCCGCAGCACCGCCGTAGGGACGCCGGAATCCAGCAGGATCCGCGCCACCTCCCCCCTCGAACGCAGATGCGGCGAGGCGTCGCTCCCTGGGGCGAGGCCACCGAGATAGACGATGCGGCGCACGCCCGCCTTGCGGGCCGCGGCGGCGAACGTCAAAGCCGCCGCACGATCTTTTGCGGCGAAGTCGCGTCCCGAGCCCATCGTGTGGATCAGGTAGTAGGCGACGTCAATTCCTTCCAGCGCCGCCTCTGTCCGCACCGGATCCGTCGCATCGGCCTCACTGATCTCCACACGGTTGCGCCAGGGATGGTCGCGCAGCCGGCCGGGGGCGCGCGCCATGCAGCGCACCGCGTAGTCAGCCTCGAGCAACTCCGGCACCAGCCTGCTCCCGATGTAGCCGGTCGCCCCGGTCACCAGACATCGCATCATCCGCATTCCCCGAGTTCCGTGCGGTCATCACCGGTTGCGCCGCCACAGCGCGGCGTTCACCGCGGTGGCGAACAACGTCCATCCTGCGTACGGCACCCGCGCCGGCCCCGCCCGGCGATCGGCACGCGACGACCGCGGGGTGAGCAGCAGGGTGGAGGCGTTGAGGGGCAGGGCGGGCCTCGGCGAGGCGCGTCTGCGCGACGGCCGTGGTCGCGGCACATGTCCGCCGGAGGCGATCGGC
The DNA here is from genome assembly GCF_040659615.1 of Nonomuraea sp. NPDC049784. Lineage (NCBI taxonomy): Bacteria > Bacillati > Actinomycetota > Actinomycetes > Streptosporangiales > Streptosporangiaceae > Nonomuraea > Nonomuraea sp. NPDC049784. Next base: position 14,981 of record NZ_JBFAMX010000143.1, on the reverse strand, counting down.
AAATACCGCGGCGTCCAGACCAGGGCGAACGCTTGCCGTGGCGGCCGCCACCAGGGCTCGTCCAGCCTCCGGCGCCGTGGCGCGTCGGGGTCGGCAGCCCAGCCGCCGGTGAGCGCGGCGGTGCAGACCGCCAGGGCCGTCTTCACGAACGTCGTCATCATGGTCTGGTCCTGTTCACCCCGGATCGGGTGCTGTTCGCTGGGATTGTCTGGCTTCGCTGGCGAAGCCACTCAAAAGGGCACGGCACATGCGCCAGAGACAGATCCGCATGCCTCTATGAACGACGGCGGCACGCTGTCCGCTGCGCCTCTTCCCTTCATGGCAGTGGGCGGCGGAAAAGGTCAACCCTGCCTGGAGCGCGAGGCGCCCAAGAAACGGTCAAATCGGGCGTGGGCGCAGGCTCGGGGTGGAACATACCGGGTCGATGGACACCGTGATCGTGCTGTTCACCAGGGACCTCCGCGTGCACGACCACCCGGCCCTGACGGCCGCGTGCGAGCGCGGTGGCCACGTCGTGCCGCTGTTCGTACTGGATCCAGCGGTGCCGGCGGGCTGCCGGACCGGGTTCCTGCTCGACTGCCTGGCCGACCTGCGCGCCTCCCTCCGCGCCCGGCAAGGCGACCTGCTGGTGCGGCACGGCGATGTGGTGGCCGAGACGATGCGGCTGGCCCGCCAGCTGGAGGCCGACGCCATCTACGCCAGCGCCGAGGTCAGCCGGCTTGGCCGCAGCCGGGAGTCCCGCTTCGCTGCGGAACGCATCGACTTCCGCGCCTTCCCAGGCCTGACGGTCGTGCCTCCTGGCGCACTGCGTCCTTCCGGCGGCGGCGACCATTACCGCGTCTTCACCCCCTACTGGCGGACATGGTCAAGTCGGCCACACCGTCCTGTCCTCCCCGCGCCGGCCCGTGTCCCGCTGCCATCAGGCCAGACCCCCGGAGACCTGCCCGCCCACCCGCCGCACCCCGCCCTCACCGGCGGCGAGTCAGCCGCCCGCGCCCGCCTGCGGCGGTGGCTGCCCCACGGGCTGGACGGCTACGCCGCCGGCCGCGACGACCTGGCGGGCGATCACACCTCACGGTTGAGCCCGTACCTGCGGCTGGGATGCCTGTCCCCGCTGGAACTGGCCCATCTGGCCGGCGGCCGACAGGAGTTCGTCCGGCAGCTTTGCTGGCGCGACTTCTTCCACCAGGTGACCCTGGCGTTCCCGCGGATCAACCGCGACGACTATCGGCCACGTTCCAGGCGCTGGCGGGACGACCCGCATGCGGTGGACGCCTGGAAGGCGGGCATGACCGGCGTCCCCATCGTGGACGCGGGCATGCGCCAGCTCCTGGCCGAGGGGTGGATGCACAACCGGGCACGCATGATCGTCGCCGACTACCTCGTCCACCACCTGGGTATGGACTGGCGGATTGGCGCCCGGCACTTCTTCGAACTGCTGCTGGACGGCGACGTGGCCGACAACTTCGGCAACTGGCAGTGGGTCGCCGGCACCGGCAACACCACCCGCCCCGGCCGCCGGCTCAACCCCGTCCGCCAGGCCGCCCGCTTCGACCCCCACGCCGATTACATTCGCAGGTACGTCCCCGAACTGGCCGATCTGCCCGCGTCTGCCGCTCGCGAGCCGTGGCGTCTGCCCACGCAGGTTCCTAGCTATCCCGCCCCCCTCGCCGTCCCCCCGTGAACCCATCCGGGCGCCGCACGCCCGGTCAGCCTGTCGCATGTTCAGCTCCGCCAGGCGGCGCAGCGACTAACGCAGCACGGCCGTGCTGACTGGTCCGCCGGCCAGGCCGGCCCCTCGGTCGAGTGGTTGTGGGCTATTTGGCAGAGCGCCTACGTGAGATCGTGGGCGTGCTGGCCTGGGAGTGCCCCGGTCCAGCCGCCCGGTCGAGTGGTCGTGGCCTATCCGGTGGGCGCCCACGCGGGATCGCGAACGTGCCAGCCTGGGAGTCCCCGGTTTTGCGGCTGCGGGCCCATCGGGAGACGCTCGAGTGCATCAGGGCGTTCGTCAGGGAGCCGCCGCATCGATTTGCGGGTGTGCTGCGCGCACGTCTGAGGGCAGCGGCGCGGTGCCCCCGGCATCGGCCGAGCCGGTGCTGAAGCGCGGGGCGGTCGATTACGGTGCGCGTGGTTGGTCAACGGCCCTTTTCGTACACGAGGAGGCCGCGGGACAGGTGGAGCGGGACCATGATGAGCTCGATCACCAGGGCCTTCCAGGCGTAGTACAGGTTGACGGCCTTGTTCAGGTAGACGAACGGGAGGTTGAAGAGGACCTGGCGGACGGGGAGGCGGCGGCGTTTGGCCGCGTACAGGAGGGCGGGGATGGTCAGGAGGAGCTCGCCGCCCGCCCACCACGCCAGCGTGCCGGTCACCGGCTGGTGCATGGCCAGCATGAGGATCAGCGGGGTGGTCCACCATAGCGGGGCCAGGAGGATCTCCAGGAGGGCCACGATGATCCAGGTCGCCAGCATGGGCTTGCGGGTGAGCAGGCGGGGGAGGTGGAGGCGGACGTTCTGCATGAATCCCGCCATCCAGCGCCACACCTGCTTCCGGAGGTAGGCGAGGGTTTCGGGGTCGGCGGCCCAGGCCATGGCGTCGGGTACGTAGACCGCCTTGCGGCCTTCGATCTGCTGGCTCCAGGTGAAGTCCATGTCTTCGACGATCGTGCGTTCGGGGAAGCCGCCGAACGCGGTCAGGGTCGTGCGCCGGAACACGGAGCAGCAGCCCGAGCAGACCATGGGGCTGTTGGCGAGTTGCTGGATCGGGCGGTGCCAGTGGAAGCCGAAGAGGTATTCGGTCGATCTGCCACGCTCCCATGGGGTGCGGGCGAAGCGGGTTTGCACGTTGCCGGCGGCCACGCCCACGGCCGGGTCGTCGAAGACGGGCTTGATGCGCTCGATGTAGTCGGGGGCCAGAACGGTGTCGGCGTCGACGGCCAGGACCAGGTCCGTGTCGCAGTGGGGGAGCGCGTGGTTTTGCGCCTTGGCCTTGCTGCCGAGGTTGCGGGGTGGGCGCAGGATCGTGACGCCGTAGGCCGCGGCCAGCTCGCCAGTGCGGTCGGTGGAGCCGTCGTCCACCACGATGATCTTTTCGGGTGGGACCGACTGGGCTTGGATGGAGCGGAGCGTGGCCGGGAGCCCGGCTTCCTCGTTGTGTGCGGGAACGATGACCGTGAGGGTCGTCCGGGTCACCTGCGCCTCCTCAACTTGAGTGCGACCAGGGTCACCAGGCCGACCGTGGCGTAGATGATCACGCTGAATCCGAGTGTGGGCGGGCCTCCGGGCATCCTGCGGTTCCCTTCTGAGTGGGTGGATCGGGCGATGTGGGAACGAGGATGCCTGGTGGGGTGGGGGCGTGGAGCGTTGGAATCCGGTTCTGGGGATGGAGGGGTGGGGTCCGGTTCCGCCTGTGGACAACGTCCCTCCGCGACATCGCACTGAGCGCCTCCGCCGCGGTCTCCCTGCGCTGCGGTCCTCCGCCGCGGCGGCCATGCACCCTGCTACGGCGTGCGCCGTGGTGTCGGCGTGCGCGCTGGGACTGGCTGAACTGTGGTGCCTGACGTGGGCTGTGGTCACCGGACGTCGGCTGTGGTGCGGAGCGTGGGCTGTGGGTTCGTGGCGTGGCGTGGGCTTTGGTCCCGGGCGTGGGTTGTGCTACCGGCCGTGCGACGTGGTGCCGGCGTGGGATGTGCTGCCGGGCGTTGTTGTGCTGCGGCGGGCGACCTGATCCGTGCGCCTGGGCTGCGCGCCTGTGCCGCGCCGTCCCTGCGCCCCGGGGAGGCAAGGCGGTGGCGCCAAGGGGTTCGTACCCCTTGGCCTTCCGCCAAAGGCGACGGCGGCCAAGGAACTCCTTGGCCGCCGCCAGGTGCTATCTCAGGGCGTAGGCCCGGTTGATGGTCTGGGTGGTCGAGCCGCCCGCCGTGTCCGACGCCGTGACCCGCAGCGACACGAACCCGCTGGTCTGCGCCAGCGCGGGATGCGCCACCTCGACCCGGAAGCGCCCGTCGCCCCGCTTCTTGACCCGGGTCGCGTCCTGCCAGGTCACCCCGTCATCGACCGAGTACTCCACCCGCACCCGATCCACGACAGGCGCCCGCCGCACGCTCGAGTGCGCCCCCGCCCGCAGGTCGAACGTGAACGCCTCCCCGGCAGGGGCCCGGTTCAGCAGGTCGAGCGGCAGGTCGTACCTGATCAGGACAGCGGGCTGGAACGCGCACCCGGCCCCGAACGAGCACGAATACCCCCGAGGCGCCCCGGAGGACGGCGGCGGGGAGGAGGTGAACTGGGAGGTCGTAGTCACCGTCCGGGAGAGGGTACGCCCGGGGGTGTCCACGGCCTCCACCCGGTACGCGCCGGATGCCCCGGGCACCGTGAAGTAGCGAGGCCGCCACCCTTGCGCGGCCACCTCCTGACCCCCCACGAACAGCCGCGGCTTCGAGGTGACATGGCTCAGGTCGGTGTAATGCCGGGGATCGGAGTCCAGCCACTGCTCGAAGGGCACGAAACGGTCGGAGTCGCGGCACAGCGCGCACGGCACGGACACCGGATACCCCGAGGGCACGTCGGCGGCCCCCGGCACCAGCGGTGCCTTGAACCACTGCTCGGAAACCCGCCGGTCGTCCCGCGTGAACCGGTCGTCGGAGTGCAGGATCAGACTGGAGTTCGTGATCGTGCGCGACCACACCACGTCATCGGAGACGGGCCCGAAATACTCGGTACGGGTGAGCGGCATCCGCAACGGCTCGCCGTACGTCAGGCGCCCCGGCTCCTCGCCGGCCGTCGACTCGCCGAACTCCCAGCCGCTGGTGTCCGGTTTGTCGGCATGGTAGGCGGCGTTGATCCGTACCAGGTCGCTCATGTCGACCTTGGCGGGCCGTGAAGGCACCCGCCCGCGCGAGTCGAAGCGGAGGTGGTAGACCGCCCCCGGCCCCGTGTACGGCTCCAGCCGCAGCGACACCGGTCCCGCGGCCAGTGCGGACCGCACAGAGCGCCCCTCGGCGGCGCTCAACCCCATCTGCAGGAACGAGCCCAGGGGCACCCGCGCCCGCCCGCCGTCGACGTCGAGGAAGGCCAGAACACCCGCCGCGCCACGCAGGGAGGCCTCGCGGCTGGCGTCGTCCATCTGGACGCCCGCGTTGACGTAGCCGCCCTCGACCGGGATCCCGACCAAGACGACCTTCCCGGAGACGTCCACACCCGAAAAGTCCTCAGGTCTACCCCTTCCAACCGAAATAATGGGATAAGTCGTGGCGGACGTCAGCCGGCGCATGCCCTCCATGTCGTACGCGGGATGCAAGGCCAGAGAGCCCGCGGTGGCCGAGGTGAGCACCGGAGCTTCCAGATTCCACTGGTGCGACAGCCGCACCTTGCCCGTCTTCACCGAGGACACCGGCGTGACGAACAGCTGCTGCCCGCCAAGGACTCCGGTCCACAGCGAGACCGGCTTGGTACGGTCGGTGAAAGTGCGCACGTAGTAGGCGCTCCCGCCTCCGTCCAGCGTCTTCGGCGTGTCGGGCCTGATCGGCGCCGTCTTGCTCGCGTCCAGGGTGACCGTCTTGTCCCCGTCGAGCCGGACGTTCTCGATCACCCAGCTCGTCCGGTTGCTGATCCGGATCTCGTTGGCGACGCCCATCACCTCGTAGTCCCCGTCGGGGAGGTAGAACTCACCGTTGCCCGAATAGTCCGTGTGCAGAAAGTAGTACCCGTACGGGTTGAACGGGTCCTCGGGGCTGTTCGTCCGCTTCAGCGGAACCGCGTACACGATGGGCTCGGCCTGGTAACCGGGGAAGAACTCCTTGGTCCCGTACGAGTTGACCAGCGACACCCCGAGCCGGTGCGTGGCGGGGCCGGTGTAGTAGCTGAACGGCGTCACCAGTCGCACGTCACCGGAGCTCGCCGTCACCCAGCCGCCATAGGCGCCGATCGGCCCGGCCGAAGGGTCGACGGTGAGGGAGACGGTGGCGGTGCCGTTCGCGGGCACGGTGACGCTCTGCGCGCCCAGCTTGATCGCATTGTCCGGGGCGGGCTTGCCGCTCCAGCCACGCGTGACGAGCGAGACGGCCAGCGTGACCGGCTCCGTGCCGATGTTCCGGTACGTGACCTGCTTCGTGGCGGACTTGCCGAGGAGCCGGAAGTCGACCACGGAGCTGGCGAACACGCTCTGGGTGACCGCGCGAGCCACGTCCACCCGGCCGCTGCCCTGCTCGAACCAGTTGTGCCCGTCGTTGCGCTGCGCCGTCGAGGTCAGCGCGTCACGGAGCTCACCGGCCTGCCAGCCGGGGTGCTGCTGGGCCAGGATCGCCGCCGCTCCCGCCACGTGCGGGGTCGCCATGGAGGTGCCGCTGAACGCCGTGTACTTGTCGTCGCCGGGAATGCCGGGCAGCGAGGAGTCGGCCGAGCGGGCGGCCACGATGTTCACGCCGGGGGCGACGATGTTCGGCTTGACCGCGGCGTCGTCCAGCCGTGGGCCCTTGCTGGAGAAGTCGGCCAGCGTCGTGCCCGTCTCCTTGTCCACCGCGCCCACGGCCAGCGCCTCGTCGGCCGCCGCGGGAACGCTCACCGTGAGCGGGTCCGACTCGTTGCCCGCCGCCGTCACGAACAACGTCCCGTACTTCTTGGTGAGCTCGTTCAGCGCCTGACTCATCGGATCGGTGCCGTTGCCGCAGCAGGAGCCCAGGCTCATGTTCACCACATCGGCGCCCTGCGCGGCGGCCCACTCCATGCCGGCGATGGCCCACGACCAGTCGCCCAGGCCGTTGTCCGCGAGCACCTTCCCGACCATCAGCGACGCGGCGGGCGCCACTCCCTTGTACGTCGAGCCCGCGCCCGCGATCGTCGAGGCGACATGCGTGCCGTGCCCCACCTTGTCGGCGATGCCGGCGGAGCTGGAGAAGTTCTCGGTGGCGACGATGCGTCCGGCGAAGTCCGGATGGCCGGCGTCGATCCCGGTGTCGAGAACGGCGACCTTGACTCCCTTGCCGTCGAACCCACGCTCCCATCCGGTGGGTGCGCCGATGAGCGGCACGCTCTTGTCGAGTGACGCCTTCGTCTTGCGGTCCAGCCAGATCTTGGCGATCCCGCCGCCGCGCAGCTTGTTACCGGTACGGAGCCCGGCCCAGAAGTCGTCCGCCTGCTCGGCGCGTACCGTGATCGCGGCGCCGTTGACGCTGTCGAGCACCCGCACGTTCTCGCCGGCCGGCAGGGCCCGGGCCGCGCTCGCGAGCGCGGACGGTGCCGGGTCGCCCTGGTAGGTGACGAGCAGCGGGATCGCCTCGACGCGCTGGTCCTGTGCCAGCGTCTCGACGTCGAACAGCTCCTCGTCCAGGGTCCCGGCGGCGACCAAGGAGGCTGCGTCGGAGGGCAGGACGAGGTAGCCGCCGTCCTTGCCGGGCAGCGTGGCGAACGTGACGGCGGCGCCGTCCGGCCGGGGCGCCGGCTTGATGGCGACAGAGGGGACGCCGCCCTGCGACGGCGCGTACTCGACGACGTCGCCGGTGATGAGGGTGAGGGTGACACGGGCCGGCTGGGTCTCAGCGGGCTCGGTGGCCGCGGATGCCGCCTGGTGGGGTGGCACGACAACGGCGGCGAGTACGAGCGCCGAGCCCGATAACACCGCCGATAACCGCGTGTGAAATTTGGACAAGGTGTGCCCTTTCGGTCATAACAGGAGCGCCTTCGGGAGCGCTCCCAAAATCTCCGGCAGGGCCAGTATCCATCAAATGATCAAACCGATAAGGGGTGGGGATGTGGTGGTCTTCAAGGGGAGGCGCAAATACTTGAAGGGCACCCGCTCGCTGGAGCGGGTGCCGGAATTTATGGAGAAATATCGGGCTCAGGGGGTTCTGAGCCCGGTCGAGCGGGTCGTCATGTGCAGGTGGCGCCGTTGAGGGTGAAGGCCGCCGGCTTGGAGGTGTTCCCGGTGTGGGTGGCCTGGAAGCCGAACGAGGCGGACGCGCCCGGCGCGATCGTGCCGTTGTAGCTCACGTTCCTGGCCGTGACCTGGCCGCTCGTGGGCGAGATCGTGGCGTTCCACGCGGAGGTGATCGTCTGACCCGCGGGGAGCGTGAAGGCCAGCGCCCATGAGGAGAGCTGGGTGCTGCTGGTGTTCTTGATCGTGACGGCGGACGTGAAGCCGGTGTTCCAGGTGTTCATCGTGTACGTGACCTGACACGCCCCAGCGGGAGGCGTGGGGGTCTGCGGCGGGGTCGGCGTCTGCGTCACGCCGCCGCCCTGGTCAAGGCCGAAGAACGCGATCGCGGCGGCGGCCATGCCGCTCATGGGGAGGCTGTGGCCGACGCCCTGCAGGCTGATCGCCTCGACCGGCGGCATGGTGCCGGTGCTGCCGTACCTGGTCCTGGTCCAGCCGGACTGCGGCTGGTCGGTGCTGCTCGGCGTCTGGCTCAGGCCGTGGACGTTCGTCCACTGCTTGATCTCCTCCTGGAAGTTCGGGTAGCGCAGCGTGGAGTCCTCCGTGCCGTGCCACACCTGCATGCGCGGCCGGGCGCCGGTGTAGCCGGGGTACGCGCCGCGTACAAGGTCGCCCCACTCCTGCGGCGTCTTGATGACCTGGCCGTTGGCGCAGGCGCTGTTCCAGCTCGATCCGTCCGTGGTGGCGAAGCAGCCGAACGGCACGCCCATGAACGCGGCTCCGGCCTTGAAGACGTCGGGATAGTCGCCGAGCAGGACGTTCGTCATCATGCCGCCCGAGGAGGCCCCCGTGACGAAGGTACGGTCGGGGTCGGTGCTGTAGCGCTGCTGGACGTACCTGACCATGGAGATGATGCCGACCGGGTCGCTGCCGCCGTCGTGCCGCAGCGCCTGCGGCGAGGAGACGTCGAAGCAGGAGCCGCTCCTGGTCGCGGACGGATAGATCACGATGAACTTGTACCGGTCGGCCAGCGAGGCGAACTCCGTGCCTGAGTAGAAGGCCGGGCCCGATCCCGTGCAGTAGTGCACGGCCACCAGGAGTGGCGGGCGGGACCCGACGCCGTCCGGGACGTACAGGTGCATGCGCAGGTTGGTCGGGTTCGTGCCGAAGCCGGTCACCTCCGTCAACTGCGCCGACGCGGCCGGTGGCGCCATGATCAGCCCCGCGACGACGAGTGTCACGGCGGCGATCAGGGCACCCGCTATCCGAGCTCTGATGTTCATCGGGTTCCTCTCGTTCGCCTGAAACATTGCGAGTGTGAAGCGAAAGTTTCAGCAGCGCAATCGTCGCTGGTTGATGCCTCTGGTGCGGTGGGGATGACCTGCGGCAGATCGTGGGAAGGAACCTGGCCTCGATGAAAGTTTCGGCGCAGCGTGGCGCAAAAGAAATTTTCTAACTACGGGGCAGGAGAGAAAATTAATTCCCGAATCGTCTTGACCTGGCCCGTTGACGATGGGAAAGCTGTGGCAGGAGAGCCAAAGGTGAAAGGACCCTCATGGTCACAGTCCGCGCCTTCGCGTCCGGCGACGAGGCCTCCCTCGTCGAGGCCTGGAACCGGAGCATGCCAGGCGACCCCACCGTCCCCGGCTGGTTTCGCGACTGCGTGTTGCTCGATCCCAACTTCGATCCCGAGGGCTTACGCGTGGCCGTCTCCGACGGGCGGGTGGTCGGCTGCGCGTACGGAGTCCGCAGGCTGACGCCCCTGGCCCCCGGGACCGACCTGGAGCCGGACACCGGGTGGATCCCGTTCTTCTTCGTCGTCCCCGAGCATCGCGGCGGTGGGCTCGGGAGGCGACTCGTCGGCGAGTCGCTGGCGTTCCTGGAGGGCACCGGGCGAACGAAGGTCGATTTTTCGTCGTATACGCCGAACTATGTGCTCCCGGGCGCGGACGCCGAGCTCTACCCCGACGGCTACCGGCTGCTGACCGGGCTCGGCTTTCAGACCCTCTACTCGCCGGTCGCCATGGACAGGACGCTCGTCGGCTACGTGACGCCCGACGAGGTGCACGAGCTGCGCGCCAAGCGGGAGCAGGAGGGGTACGACTTCCGTAGCCCTGCAGACGGCGAGCTGCCCGAGCTGATCCGCTTCGCGGCCGACGTCTTCAACCCCGACTGGGGCGAGGCGATCCGCCGGCACTGCGACCCCAAGCGCATCGTCATCGCTAAAAAAGATCAAATTGTGGGGTTCGCCCTGTACGCGGCCTACCGTGGCATCCCCGAGCGCTTCGGCCCCTTCGGCGTCGACCCCGAGCAGCGCGGCACCGGCCTGGGCAAGATCCTCCTCCATCTCACCATGACCATGATGCGCGCCGAAGGGCTCCACTCGTCGTGGTTCCTCTGGACCGGCGAGGCCAGCCCGGCCGGCCACCTCTACACCAAGGCGGGCTACGAGATCACCCGGCGGTTCCACGTGATGAGGCGAACGGCATGACCCACGTTCTGGCAATCGGCGCCCACGCGGGCGACCTCGACCTGACGGCGGGCGCGGTGCTCGCCCAGCACGTCCTGCGCGGCGACAAGGCCACGCTCCTCCACCTCACCCTCGGCGAACGCGGCCACCCCCGCATGTCCGTCTCCGACTACGCCAAGCAGAAGCGTGAGGAAGCCGAGACGTTCGCCGGCAAGATCGGAGCGGGCGTGCGCTTCCTCGACTACGAGGACGGCCTGCTGCCCGAGGACGAAGAGGTCAAGATGCGGGTCGGCGACCTCATCAGGGAGCTGCGGCCGGACGTCATCCTGACCCATTGGAGCGCGTCGATCCACAAGGATCACGCTCGTACCCACCGGATCGTCGAGGACGCCCGCTTCTACGGCGGGCTCAAGACGCTCGAACGTGAGCTGCCGGCCTACTGGGCAGGCGAGCTCTACTACGCCGACAACTGGGAGGACGCCGAGGGCTTCGTCCCCGACGTGTTCGTCGAGCTGACGGAGGAGGCGTACGAGATCTGGTCGCAGGCGATCACCGGGTACGCCTACGCCAGAGGCGAGACCTACGGCTTCCCGTACGTCGACTACTACCGCGCGCTGACCATCGTGCGCGGCGCACCAGCCGGATTCGGCCGCGCCCAGGCCTTCGCCGCCCCGAAGGGCTCCCGCGACCTCCGGACGAAATATTTCGGAAAGGCGACCCCCCAATGAAGCACCCCCCAATGAAACGCGTTCTGGCGGTACTCGCCGCCCTGGCCGTCGCCGGCTGCTCGAGCAGCGGGTCCACCGGCAAGAGCAGCAGCGCGAGCGCACCGCCGCTGGTGATCCACGCCATCGACGCGGGCACGTTCCAGGAGGACTTCAACCCGTACCACCTCGAAGGCGTGAACTTCGGCACGAGCGGGATGATCTACGAGACCCTCATGTACTTCAACAAGCTCAAGCCTGGAGAGATCACCCCATGGCTGGCTCTGAAGTACGAATGGTCTGACAAGGGCAAGTCGCTCACGTTCACGCTCCGCCAGGGGGTGAAGTGGACCGACGGGCAGCCGTTCACCGCCGACGACGTGGCCTTCACCTTCCAGATGATGAAGGACCACGCGCAGCTCAACAAGAACGCGCTGGAGATCAAGGACGCGCAGGCGCTGGCTCCGGACAAGGTGCGCATCGACTTCAAGAGCACCTCGTACGCCAAGCTCTACAACATCGCCGGCAGCTCGCCCATCGTGCCCAAGCACCTGTGGGAGAAGCAGCAGGACCCGGTGACGTTCACCAACACCAAGCCGGTCGGCACCGGGCCGTACAAGCTGTCGAGGTTCTCGGCGCAGCTCTACGAGATGGAGAAGAACCCGTCCTACTGGCAGCCGGGCAAGCCGGAGGTGCCGCTGCTGCGGTTCCCCGCGTACACGGCCAATGCCCTGCAGACGGCGCTCCAGCAGGGCGAGGTGGACTGGGCGGGCGCGTTCGTGCCGGACATCGAGAAGATCTTCGTGCAGGGCAAGCCGGAGCAGAACAAGTACTTCTTCCCGCCCGAGGGCGTGGTGAATCTGCTGCCGAACCTGACCAACCCGATCCTGTCGAAGCCCGAGGTACGGCAGGCCATCAGCCTCGCCGTCGACCGGGACAAGATCGTCAAGGTGGCCGAGCGCGGCTATGCCAAGGTCGCGCACCCGACCACCGTGCCGATGCCGGGCGGCGAGGCGTACGTGCCGCCGGAGTACAAGGACGCCGCGTTCAAGGTGGATGTGGAGAAGGCCAAGGAGCTGCTCAAGGGCGTCGACCCGGCCAAGCTGAAGTTCACGCTGCTGGTGCCGTCGCCGTTCACCGACTGGGTGAATGCCGCCCAGCTCATCAGGGAGGACCTCGCCAAGGTCGGCATCACGGTCGAGACCAGGGGCGTGGCCTTCGCGGACTGGGTGTCGAAGGTCGGCAAGGGCGACTACGACCTGTCGATCAGGGGCACCGACTCCGGCCCGACCCCGTACTTCCAGATGCGCACGATGCTCTTCGGCGGCCTGGCCAAGCCCGTCGGTGAGGCCGCGACCGGCAACTACGAGCGGTGGAAGGACACCGAGACCGACCGGCTGATCGACGAGTACGCCGCCACCGACGACCTGGCCGAGCAGCAGAAGGCCACGCAGGGGCTTGGCAAGATCATGGTGGAGAAGCTGCCCACGGTGCCGCTCTTCTACAGCCCGGGGTGGGCGCAGTTCCGGACCAACAAGTACGTCGGATGGCCGTCGGAGCAGGATCCGTACGCGATGCCGTCGCCGTACGACTCGCCCGACGCGGCTGTGGTGCTGCTGCACCTGAAGCCGGCCACCAAGTGAGGTTCCTGGCCCGGCGGCTCGGCTTCTACCTGCTGACCGCCTGGGCCGCCATCACGCTCAACTTCCTGGTCCCCCGGCTCATGCCGGGGGACCCGGTGGAGCTGCTGGTGGCCCGCATGAAAGGCAACGTCGACCCCGCCGCCATCGACGCGATGCGGCGGGCGTTCGGCATCAGCGACGCGAACCTGTGGCAGCAGTACCTGGACTACCTGGGCAATCTCGCACATGGGGAGCTGGGCCGCTCGATCACCTTCTTTCCCACCGAAGTCTCCACGGTCATCGCCGACAGCCTGCCGTGGACGGTCGGGCTCGTCGGCGTCGCCACGCTGATCAGCTACCTGATGGGGACCTCGCTGGGCGTGCTGATGGCGTGGAAGCGGGGCACCTGGCTCGACGGGGTGCTGCCCGCCGCCACGTTCATGCACGCGGTGCCGTACTTCTGGGTGGCGCTGGCGCTCGTGTTCGTCTTCGGGGTGACGCTGCAGTGGTTCCCCGTGTCCAGGGCGTACGGGCTGGACGTGATGCCCGGCTTCACCGGCGAGTTCGCCGGGAGCGTGCTCTACCACGCGGCGCTGCCGGCCGTGACGATCGTGGTCGCCTCCATGGCCGACCGGATCCTCGGCATGCGCAATGTCATGGTGACCACGCTCGGCGAGGACTACGTGGTGATGGCCGAGGCCAAGGGGCTGACGTCGAGGAGGGTCATGTGGGCGTACGCCGCCCGCAACGCGATCCTGCCCAACATCACCAGCTTCGCCCTGTCGCTCGGCTTCGTCGTCGGCGGATCCGTCCTGACCGAGATCGTCTTCTCGTATCCAGGGATCGGGTCGATGCTCCTCAAAGGGGTGGAGAACGAGGACTTCCCGCTCATGCAGGGCATCTTCCTCGTCATCTCGCTGGCCGTGCTCGTCGCCAACTTCCTGGCCGACCTGGCGTACGTGGTGCTCGACCCGCGTACCAGGCAGGAGTCCGAATGAAGATCAAGATCGGTATCGGGATCCTCGCCTTCTTCACGCTGATGGCCGTCTTCGGGCCGCTGCTCATCGGCACCGACCCCGCCGCGACCAGCGAGGACGGCCTCCAGGGCCCGTCGGCCGCGCACTGGCTCGGCACCACGCAGACCGGCCAGGACATCCTCACCCAGATCGTGTACGGCGCCCGCGTCTCGATGGGCGTCGGCCTGCTGTCGGCGGTCATCGCCAACGTGGTCGCGGTCGCCGTCGGCCTGGTCGGCGGCTACCTCGGCGGCGCCGTGGACGAGGTGCTGTCGGTGCTCACCAACATCTTCCTGGTGCTGCCCGCCCTCCCGCTGATCATCGTGCTGGCCGGCTACCTGCCACAGCGCGGCGTCGCGTCCGTGGCCGTGGTGATCGCGGTCACCGGCTGGGCCTGGGGTGCGCGGGTGCTGCGCGCACAGACCCTGTCCGTACGGCGCCGCGACTTCGTCCAGGCCGCGCGGGCGAGCGGTGAGGGGGCGTTCCGGGTCATCTTCTTCGAGATCCTGCCCGTGCTGCTGCCCGTCATCGCCACCAGCTTCCTGGCCACCGTGGTCGCGGCGATCCTGGCCGAGGCGGGGCTGTCGTTCCTCGGCCTGGCCGATCTGTCCACCGTGAGCTGGGGCAGCATGCTCTATTTCGCACAGAACGGGCAGGCGCTGCTGATCGGGGCGTGGTGGTGGTTCATCCCGCCAGGGCTGTGCATCGCGCTCATCGGCACCGGGCTCGCGCTGGTGAACTTCGGCATCGACGAGATCGCCAACCCCCGGTTGCGAACGGTCAAGGTAAAGGCCCGCACATGAACGTTCTGGAGATCCGCGACCTGAGTGTCGACTACCTGTCCGGCAGTGGCGCCGTGCACGCCGTCGCCGACGTCTCGCTCGACCTGCGGCGCGGGGAGATTCTCGGCCTCGCGGGAGAGAGCGGCAGCGGCAAGTCCACGCTGGCCAATGCCGTCGCCCGGCTGCTGCGGCCGCCCGCCGCGATCACCTCTGGCTCGGTCGTCTACCGCCGCCAGGACGGCTCGTCCGTGGACGTGCTCGGGCTCCGCAAAAGGGAGCTGCGGGCCTTCCGCTGGAAGGAGCTGGCCGTCGTCTTCCAGAGCGCCATGAACTCGCTCAACCCGGTCAGCACCGTCGGTGCCCAGATCGACGACGTCCTGCGCATCCACACTCCGGAGACGTCCCGCAAGGACCGCGCGGAGCGGGCCGTCGAGCTGCTGCAACGCGTCGGCATCAGCTCGGACAGGCGGCGCTCGTACCCCCACGAGCTGTCCGGCGGCATGCGGCAGCGCGCGGCCATC
>NZ_JBFAMX010000142.1:0-20939 GCF_040659615.1 Nonomuraea sp. NPDC049784 | reverse complement strand
GCCGCCCGGTACGCGGCTCGTCACGGCGGGGCGTTCTGCGCTGGCTCGTCCCCCTCGGCCCTGCCCTCGTGCTCCTCGCGCTCTTCCTGGCGGGGCCGATCCTCTGGAGCATCTACATCGCCTTCACCAACGAGACGCTGACGGGCTCGGCCTCGGTTCATTCGCGGTTCGTCGGCGTGGCCAATTTCGTCAAGCTCTTCGGCGACCCGAACTTCCTGAACTCGTTCCTGCTCACGTTCGTCTTCGTCATCGGCTCGGCGGTCATCGGCCAGAACACCCTGGGCCTGATCATCGCGCTTCTCCAGCGCGGCCGCGGCCGGGTGACGCGCAGCGTCGTCAACGGCGTGGTGATAGCCGCCTGGGTGGTGCCGGAGGTCGTGGCCGCGGCCTGCTGGTACTCCTTCCTGGCCGAGGAGGGCACCCTGAACACGGTGCTCGGCATCTCCCAGGAATGGCTCTACACCGCCCCCATGCTGGCGGTGATCCTGGCGAACATCTGGCGCGGCACGGCCTTCTCGATGCTCGTCTACTCGGCCGCCCTCTCGGAGGTCCCCGGCGACCTGCTGGAGTCAGCCGCGGTGGACGGCGCAGGACCGGGCCGCCGCCTCCTCCACATCACGCTCCCGCTGATCCGCCGCTCGATCATGGCGAATCTCATGCTGATCACGCTGCAGACCCTGGCCAGCTTCGGCCTCATTTACGCCCTGACGGGCGGCGGGCCCGGCACGGCCAGCCAGACGACGCCGCTGTACATGTACGAGCAGGCGTTCCGCTATTTCGAGATCGGCTACGGCTCGGCGATCGCGCTGGTCATGCTCGTGATCGGCGCGCTGTTCTCGATGATCTACCTGCGCCTGATCAAGGTGGAGGACGCATGACACGACTCGCCGCCCGCGCCGGCGCCTGGCTCGCGCTCGCGCTTATCACGCTGGCCTTCCTGGGCCCGTTCCTCTGGGTCCTGATCGCCTCGGTCGAGCCCGAAGCCAGCCTGGCCGCCCAGCCCACGCTCTCCTTCTCCTTGGACAACTTCAAGGCCGTCCTGACCTGGGACACGATCATCCTGCCCCTGATCAACTCGATCGTCATCTCAGGCTCCACAGCGGTGCTGACGGTCCTGGTGGCGGGCCTGGCCGCATACCCGCTGTCGCGTTACCAGCTCCGATACCGCCGCCACTTCATGCTGACCCTCCTGTTCACCACGGGCCTGCCGGTGACGGCCGTGCTCGTGCCCGTCTACGCGATGTTCTTCCGCTTCAACTTGTACGGCTCCGTACCGGCGATGGTGCTGTTCCTGACGGCGAGTTCGCTGCCCTTCTCCATTTGGATGATGAAGAACTTCATGGACGGCGTGCCGGTGAACCTGGAGGAGGCGGCCTGGGTGGACGGCGCCGGCTGGATCCGCTCGCTGACAGCGGTGGTGGGCCCTTTGATGGCGCCCGGGATCGCCGTGGTGGCCATCTTCGTCTTCGTCGGCCAGTGGGGGAACTTCTTCGCCCCCTTCGTCCTGCTGGACACGCCGGAGAAGCAGCCGGCGGCGGTCACCATCTACACGTTCTTCTCGCAGTACGGCCAGGTGGCGTACGGTCAGCTGGCCGCCTTCTCGATCCTGTACACGGCTCCCGCGGTGGTCCTGTACGTGGCGGTCAACAAGTATTTGGCGAGTTCCTTCAGCTTCGCCGGCTCGGTGAAGGGCTGAAGGGAATTCCGCAGTCAGATCTTGACGATGATCTCCGCTCGGCCCTTCTCCGACGTGGCCGTGATCTTCCAGCAGCCGTGTGAGGGGAAGTGGACGCCCATCGGCAGCGGCCCCGGCAGCCCCTCCGACGTGGGGCTGAGGGTCGCTGCTCCCTTGGCGTCCGCCCCGACCGCCGTGACCGTTACGGACGGCGGCTTGTCGCTGGACGTCCATAGCGGGCGTTTGGCGTAGAACCCGTTGCCGGCCGGTTCCACAGAAGCGCCCCATGTGGCGTCGTCCGGCGCGATGAACCAGATATCGGATTCGCCCACGGCTCGTTCGATGCCGGCGTCCAGGAGCCCCCGCGGAAGCTCCTTCGCCGCGCGGATGGTGTCGTCACACACCGCCGGTGCCTCTCCTTCGGCATCAGGCCGGGCCGCGGCATCGCACCCGCCGCACAGAACGGCGACGGCCACGGATGCCGCAGCCCGGATGATCAACCGGAAACGTCGTGTCACCATGTCCAGGCCGTCCACAGGGGCAGGGCCACCATGACGACTACTCCGAGCATCTGCGCGCCTCGAACATTGGTCCACAAGCGCTGGCTGCGCATGAGTCCCGTGCTGGTCGGCGGGCCGAGGCTGACGGAAAGGATCAGCGGTATCGCGAAGGCCAGGCCATAGACCGCGCCCAGCCATGGAGGCGCCGCTCCCGTGAGGGCCGCGAGCAGCAGGACCCACGACGTGAACGAGACCCGGTAGGTCGTACCGATGATGCCCGTGTCCCCACCCCACAGCAGCGGTGTCACCCACCAGGTGTCCGTCGTGTGCGCCAGTTCCTTGGCCGTCTGGCGACGCAGGCCCAAGGACATGCGCCCCCGCGCGACCGCGATGAGGTCGACCACCAGGCCGGCCACACTCGCGACGCCCAGGACGACGGTGACCGCGAAGGCGGGCAGCACACCGGAGATCAGCTGACCCAACTGCGACAAGACGAACACCGTCAGAGTCGCCGTCGAGACGTGCGCGGCGGTGAGGATGAGGATGAACGACCGGGCTCGCTGCCGGCCGAGTTCAGAGTCCCCTTGCACGAAGGGGCGGATCACTCCGATGAATGACTGGCCTCAAGGGCTGTACAGCTGGGCGAAGCCCGCCACAGCCGCCAGTGAGAGCACCCAGTAGGTCAGCATGCCAGGGTCAGTAGTACCAGATGGAGCAGTAGTACGAGCCGGACCAGCAGGAGGAGGACGTGGTGCATTCGCCGCAGTACACCGTGCGGCCGCTGCCGTCCTTGCAGGTCCAGTAGGTGCGGTTGTATCCGGACGGGCAGTACCACCGGGGCCGGTCCACGGGGTACGGGCACCACCGGCTCGTCGCCAGCGCGCAGCACGGCGATCCGAGCGGGTCGGCCTTGGCTTCCTTCGGTTGGAGGAGGGTGGCCAGCCCGGCGATGATGGCGCCGGCGGCCGTGTACATTCCTGCGCGACGTAGCGGTTCCTTGACCGTGCGGATGGTCTCCGGCCCGGCGTTCTGCATGGTGGTCATGCGTCTCCTGCTTGTCTGTCAGGGGATGGTGATGAGTTCTGGCGCGGCCAGGAGCGCTTCGAGTTGCCGGAACGACGGGATGGTCTGGGCGGACACGGCCCTCCCGTCCTGGAATACGACGGCTGAGGGTGCCACGGTGATGTCGAGCGTGGTGGCGATCTTGGCTTCCTCGTCGACGATGACCCGGTCGGCGGGCATCCTCGCCGCGGACAGCCACGTCTCGGCATCCTCGTGCGAGCGTGCTTCGATGACGAGCCGCACGCCGTGCGGCACTTCGCCGCGCAGCCGTTTGGCGATGGTCTGGCATGTGGAGCACATCGTCGACAGGAACAGCACGATAAGGCGCTCGTGCCCGTCGAACTCGGCCGGCAGTCCGGCCGAGGACGGCGGCGTCGGCAGTCCCTCGGGAAGGGCGAGCGCCTCTGGGGTGTCGTTCAGCCCCAGTTCGGTGCGCACCACTTCGAGCGTGCGGTACTGGTCGACCAGCGCCAGGACGCAGATCAACACGACGATGGTGAGAATGCAGACGGCTATGGTGAGTGCGATCACGAAGCGTCCTTGTTGACGACGGCCCGGGTGAACACGCGGTTCTCCCGGGCGAGAGGGAGGCCTCGCAGCCCGGCCAGGACGGCGAGGCCCAGTGCCAGGGCTGCCAGAGTCCACAATCCCTGCTCGGCGCGCAGCCCGCTCTGGTCCACCAGCACCAGCACGGCCAGGGCTCCCCACAGGGGCAGGTACGCGATCTGCCTGACGCCGAGCGGCCGCGACGAACGGCCCAGGCACGCGCATCCGATGTTCTTACCGCCGAGCAGTGCGATGGTGCCCGCGCCCGCGAAGGAAAGCCCGAGAATGCCCACCATAAGGGCGGTGAGCATGGGCCACGGCATTGCTGCCAGCATCATCGCGGTCGCGATTTCCAGTGACGGCACGGCGAACGCCAGCGCGCTTTTCCCGGGAACCGCCAGGGCGGCCAGGGTAAGGCGAAAGTCGCGCGGTTCGGCGAGTTTTCGTGTTCCGGCGTAAAGGAGGAGGGTGGCCGCGGCGAACCGGGCCAGGAGGGAGAGGAGTTCCGGCATCAGTCGGTGCTGGGTGATCTGACGTCGAGCACCTGAGCGTCCGGCAGCGTCGTGCCCATGAGCGCGACGAGGACCGTGCTCTGCCCCGCGGCGCTGAGCTGCTGTGAGGGAGCGGCCTTGACGCCGTTGAGGGTCACGACGCCCTTGCTGTCGCGGCTCGGCGCGCCCGTCGTCCACGTGCACAGGGGAAGGGCCACGAGCCCCAGCTCGGCGACCCGGTCGGTGACGGTGACGAGGTCCCCGACGCGCGGAAGCACGCCCTCGGGAAACCCGGTGTAGGAGACGTTCTTGAAGGTACGGCCGTCGCGCTCGGCTACGGCCGTCACCGTGCCGGATGCGGTCTCGGTCACCCTGGCGGTCTCCTCGACGGTCGTGGCCGACGCGAGCGCCTCGCTCGCCAGAGCCCCGGCGGCCACTGTGGAGACGGTTGCCACTGTTCCGGTTCTGAGAAGGTTTCGCCTGGACAGGAAACGTCGCTGCTCATCTGACATAAGGCCTCCGCCGAAAACGAAACATCACTGGGCATTTCACGGGATATCCGGAAATTTTGGTACGCAGCCCAGTGCGCGCATTCAGTGTGAGCTGCCGTGATCATGGCTGTCAATATGGTGGCCAAAAAGTCTGACAGACGGCCGAAAATCGTTCCCCGGCACCGTCGTTACAGGCCGTCATCCTCACGCGCCGGAGCCGTCGCCGAGCCGTGACGGGCCTGATAGATCCGCAGGTCGTCGCTGATGCGCCGGGTGACGCCTCGCGCGTCGAGGTGTTCGAGGAGGGAGAGGGCGACGCGGCGGCTGGTCGCCAGAGCGAGCCGCGCGTCCCTGACTGTGAAGGGCGACGCGAGCCGCGCCAGCGTGTCAGCGGCCCGGTCCAGCGCATCGGGCAGGAGCACGACGTTCTTCCCGATCGATGTCAGCGTGCCGAAGCGGATCGCCGCCGCCAGCGCCTTGCCGGTGAGGCCGAGCTCGGCGAGCCGTTCGGGGGTCGGGGCGTCGAAGGGATGCCCGCAGAGGTGGGCGGTCAGCTCGGCCACCGCCTTGGCGATGGGTGCGGGCAAGGTGCCGCCGGCCGATACCACGCGCCCCGACCGGACCGTCAGCGGCGGCGCGACGAGCGCTTCCGCGAGCCTGCGGTCCGGCAGTCCGAGCAGCTGCGCGGCGGCCTCGAGCGTGACCCCTGGATCCAGCGGGGGCCTGCGCGCGACGTGGTCGGCGAGGCGGCGCCGCAGAGCCGACCAGTGCCCGGGGTCGGCGAACCAGTCACCGGTCACGGGCTCGCCGATCGGCGGACAGCCCATCGCGGCCAGCTCGGCTCCCGACAGCACACCATGCCAGCGCAACAGGGTGACGGCGTCGGGCAGGCCGGCCTCGCCGAGCTCGGCGGCCCGCGCCGCTGCGGCCCCCCGGCGCCGCAGTGGAGCCGGGCGCACGTCCAGCACGTGTACGCCGGCGGTGATCTCGTGCCGGCCCGGTTCGCGGAGCAAGGCGCGATCGCCCGTCCTGAGCGGCAGGGCACGGTCGAACGTGAGCCGGGCCGTGCCGGTCCCCAGGGCCCGCACGCGGACGGGTACAGCGGCCGATCCGACATGCAGGGTGGCCTCACCGCGCCGGCCCGCGTCCGGAGCCAGCCGGACGTCGGCGACCTGAGTCGGCAGCCAGGCGTCGGGCGTGACCAGCGCCATGCCGCGGGACAGGGCCGCACGGTCGACGCCGCGGAGGTTGACGGCGACCCGCGCGGTCGCGTGGACCACGTCCCTTTCCTGGTTGAGCGTCTGCAGCCCTCGGACTCTGACCCGGTGGCCGTCGATGTCCAGTTCGTCGCCGATGCGGAGAGTCCCCTGGGTGAGCGTGCCGGTGACGACGGTCCCCGCGCCCTTGACGGTGAACACCCGGTCGATCCACAGCCGGACCGCTCCCTCGGCGTCCGGGCTGGGAAGCCCGGCGACGAGCTTGGCCAGGGCCGCCTCCAGCTCGGTTAGGCCCTCGCCGGTCAGCCCGCTCACTGTC
Organism: Nonomuraea sp. NPDC049784; assembly: GCF_040659615.1. NCBI lineage: Bacteria > Bacillati > Actinomycetota > Actinomycetes > Streptosporangiales > Streptosporangiaceae > Nonomuraea > Nonomuraea sp. NPDC049784. Next base: position 14,638 of record NZ_JBFAMX010000142.1, on the reverse strand, counting down.
ACGATCTCGGCCCCCGCCAGCCCGGTGCCGTCGAGGCGCTCACGTGCCTGCCGTGCCGCGGGCATGGGGTCGGCCAGATCGCAGCGGGTGACGACGACGAGGCCGTGCCGTACGCCCAGGGCATCGAGCGCGGCCAGGTGCTCGGCGGACTGGGCCTGCCAGCCACCGTCGGCGGCGACGACGAACATCACCGCCGGGACCGGCCCCACCCCGGCCAGCATGTTGCTGACGAACCGCTCGTGCCCGGGCACATCGATGAACGCGATCCGCTCACCCCCGGGCAGCGTCGTCCAGGCGAACCCGAGGTCGATCGTCATGCCCCGGCGCCGTTCCTCCGCCCAGCGGTCGGGCTCCATCCCTGTCAGCGCCCTGACCAGCGTCGACTTCCCATGGTCGATGTGGCCGGCGGTGGCGATCACATACACGCGCGCTCCACGGCCGCGGCGATGATCTCGTCCTGGCCGGGGTCGACCGTGCGCAGGTCGAGGATCAGCCGCCCGCCGGTGACCCGGCCCACCACAGGCGGGTTGCCGGTGCGCAGCCGCACGGCGAGTTTCCCGTCCACGGCGATGCCCGCGCTGGGCAGTTCCACTCCGGGAGCGCCGCCGCCGCCGACCCTGGCGACGGTCTCGACCGCTTCCGCGCGCTCGCCCAGGCGCGCGGCCAGCCGCCGCGCGCGTTCGGCGAGCTCTTCGGCGGGCACGTGCAGCGCGACGTGCACCGGCGGGCGCGGGCCGCGCAGCGTCGCCTCCAGCGCGGCGAGGGTGAGCTTGTCCACCCGCAGCGCCCGGGCCAGGGGGTGGCGGCGCAGCCGATCCACCAGGGCCGCGTCGCCCAGCAGGAGACCCGCCTGCGGGCCGCCCAGCAGCTTGTCCCCGCTGGCGGCGACCAACGCGGCTCCCCCGCGCAGGGTGCCGGCGGCGTCCGGTTCGCCGGGCAGGAGCGGCTCTGCTCGCAGGAGTCCTGAGCCGATGTCGGCGACCACTGGCGGCCCGGCCGTGGCCAACTCCGTGACGGACACCTCGGAGGTGAAGCCCTCGATGCGGAAGTTGGACGGGTGCACCTTGAGGATGAAGCCGGTCTCCGGGCCGCAGGCGTCCAGATAGTCCCGCAGGGACGTCCGGTTGGTGGTGCCGACTTCGCGTAATCTGGCGCCGGTCGACTGGAGGAGCTCGGGGATGCGGAAGCCGTCGCCGATCTCCACGAGCTCGCCGCGGCTGATGATGATCTCCTTGCCCTGGGCGAGGGCGGTCGCGGCCAGGACCAGCGCCGCCGCGTTGTTGTTGACCACATGGACCGCCTCCGCCTCCGGGACCGCCTCCGCCAGCGCGGCAAGCGCCGTACGGCCCCGTCGTGCCCGCCCGCCCTCGGCCAGGTCGAACTCCACGTCGGCGTAGTCAGCGGCGGCCCTGATCGCCGCCACCGCGGCACGGGACAACGGAGCCCGGCCCAGGTTGGTATGCACGATCACGCCGGTGGCGTTGATGACGGAGCTGATGCCACTGGCCGTTGTCGGCAGCAGAGCCAGCGCCGCCTCAACCGCCTCGTCCGGCTTGAGGTTGCCCGCGCGAACACGCTGCTGCGCCGTCCGCACCGCGGCCTTGACCAGCTCGCGTCCGAGTGCCTCCTGGGCGGCGACGAGCCGCGGGTCGGACAGCATGCTGTCGGTCCGCGGCACGCGACTGCGTTGATCCACTGACGGCTTCCCCCGCTGCTCGATGAGCGGAGGCGGACGGGAATCGAACCCGCCGCGCTGAGATTCTCAACGCCACTGGTTTTGAAGACCAGGAGGGCCACCAGGCACCTAAACGCCTCCAGAGGTGATCATAGTTTCATGACAGAGCTCAGATTGACGCAGTACGGTACTGGCGGTGGCTGTAGCTGCAAGATTCCCCCGAACGAGCTGGAGACGCTGGTGGCCGGTTTCGCCCGCACCGGCTCCAGCGGATCCCCCGCGGGGGACTTACTCGTGGGCATCGACCACGGGGACGACGCGGCCGTGGTCCAGGTGCCGGGCGACGCGTACGCCATGGTGGCGACGACCGACTTCTTCCCCCCGGTCGTCGACGACGCCTACGACTTCGGCCGGATCGCCGCCGCGAACGCGCTGTCCGACGTATACGCCGTCGGGGGCGAGCCGGTCATGGCGCTCAACCTGCTCGGCTGGCCTCGCGGGGTCCTGCCCCTCGAACTGGCTGCCGAGGTGCTGCGCGGCGGCTTCGCCGTCACTCAGGCCGCCGGCTGCCATCTCGCGGGAGGTCACAGCATCGATGACCCGCACCCCAAGTACGGCCTGGCCGTCACCGGCCGCGCCCACCCGGACCGGCTGCTGCGCGTGGACGCCGGCGCGCCGGGTGTCCCGCTCACCCTCACGAAGCCGCTCGGCGTCGGCGTGCTGAACACCCGGCACAAGGCCACCGGCGAGGTGTTCGCCGAGGCGATCGCCGTGATGACGACGCTCAACCGTGACGCCGCCCGCGCGGCCGTGGCGTCGGGGGTGCGATGCGCCACCGACGTCACCGGCTTCGGCCTGCTGGGCCACCTGTACAAGCTCGCCCGGGCGAGCGGGGTCACCGCCGTCATCGACAGCGCCGCGATACCGTACGTCGCGGGCGCCCGTGAGGCCGTCCGTGACGGGTACGTCAGCGGCGGCTCGCGCAGGAACCTGGACTGGGTGGCGCCTCACTGCGACTTCGGTGGCGTTCCGGAAGACGAACGCCTGCTGCTGGCCGACGCGCAGACCTCGGGCGGGCTGCTCGTCGCCGGTGAGATCCCGGGCCACCCGATCATCGGCGAGCTCGTCCCCCGCGCCGAGTCAGTGCTGATCGTGAAATAGACCAGTCCCTTGGGGGCGCCGATCACCCCCAGGGGACGGAGCAGGCTACGCGCAGGTGTAGCCGGAAGGCGTCTGCGTGTTGCCGCTCGGCCGGCTGACCTGGAAGCCGAAGGTGGTGCTGGCGTTCGGGGCCAGGGTGCCGTTGTAGCCGAGGTTCTTGGCAGTGACGGTCTGCCCGCTGACGGTGAGGGTCGCGTTCCACGAGCCGGTCAGCGTGTGCCCGGCGGGCAGGGTGAAGGTGACTGTCCAGCCGCTGATGCTGGAGGTCCCGGTGTTGGTGACGGTCACGGGCTGGACGACGTACCCGGTGGCCCACTGGGTCTGCACGGTGCCGGCGGCCGTGCAGCCACCGCCGCCGCCGGGGCCGGCCGTCGTGGTGAAGGTGCCCAGGGCGGAGTTCGCCGACACGTTGCCGGCTCCGTCACGCGCCCGGACGTACACCTGGTACTGGGTCGAGGGGCTCAGCCCGGTCAGTGCGAGCGAGTTGGTGGTGGACTGGCCGAGCAGCTGATCGGTCGTGCCCTGCTCGCGGTAGACGTCGTACCCGGCAAGCCCGCTCCCGCCGCTGTCGGTGGAGGCGGTCCAGGTCAGCGTGGCGGAGTTCGAGGTCACGTTGCTCGCCGAGGGCGTGCCGGGTGTGGTCGGCGGGGTGGGGTCGGTGGTCGAGCCATCGGCCAGCGCGTCGTGCACGGCGGTGTACGACGGCTTCTGCTGGTAGTTCTCGTCGTAGATGAGGGCCGCGCCCTGCCCGGAGAACGTGTCCGGCACCCAGGAGTACTTGTCGGTGAAGCCCCAGATCGTCGGCCGAGGTGGTCGGGAGGAGGACGGCTGCGAGCATCCCCACCAGGCTGAACGCCAGAAACTATCGGAAGACAAATGAAAGTTTCACATCTGGCGTACGTACCTACCGGTCGGTACTGTGATTTATCCAGAATAATCGTCCACCAGCCGGGAGTTCTGCGCATGTCTCTTTCGCACGCCCAGGTCCAGGCCCAGCTCACCGGACCCGGCCAGCTGTTCGAGATCGAAGAGATCGGCGACACCGGGGTACGTACGTGGAAGCACGCACCGACCCACTTCCGGGCGCTGCTGGAGATGAGCAGGTTCCACGGTGAGAAGGTCTTCCTCGTGTACGAGGACGAGCACATCACGTTCGAGGACCACTTCCGCCGCGCGGCGACCTTGGCCAACCGCCTGGTCGAGGAGTACGGGGTGCGGAAGGGCGACCGGGTGGGCGTGGCCATGCGCAACTACCCGGAATGGGTGGTCTCGTTGTCGGCCGCGCTGGCGGCCGGTGCCGTCGCCGTACCGCTCAATGCGTGGTGGACGGAGGCCGAGCTGGCCTACGGTGTGAGCGACTCCGGCGCCAAGGTGCTGATCGCGGACGGCGAGCGCGCCGCCAGGCTGGCTTCGACGGGCGTCCCCCTGATCGTCACCCGAGGCGAGGTCCCGGCGGGCGCGCGTGCGTTCGACGAGGTGATGGGCGAGGTCGCCGCCGACGTCCGGCTCCCCGACGTCGAGCTGTCCCCGGAGGACCCCGCCACGATCTTCTACACCTCTGGCACGACCGGCAGCCCCAAGGGCGCGCTGGGCAGCCACCGCAACCTCGGCCAGTCCCCCATGACCGTCGCCTTCGGCCTCATGCGCGCGGTGGCCATGGCGGGCAAGGACATCGCGGCCGCGGCCGCCACCCGCAGGGTCACGCTCCTGACCGTCCCCCTGTTCCACGTCACGGGCTGCTTCTCGGCCCTGACCACCACCATGTTCAGCGGCGGCGGCCTGGTGCTCATGTACAAGTGGGACCCCGAGCAGGCGCTGCGCCTGATCGAGCGCGAGCGCGTGACCGCCATGATCGGCGTGCCCACGAACGCCTGGCAGCTCATGTCCCACCCCGACTTCGGCAAGTACGACCTGTCGTCCCTGACCACCCTCGGGTACGGCGGCGCCCCCGCCCCGCCCAAGCTCCTGGAGCGCATCACCCAGAACCTCCCCGACCGCGCCCCCTCCAACGGCTACGGCATGACCGAGACGAGCGCCCTGGCCATCGGCAACGGCGGCGCCGACTACCAGGCCAAGCCCGACAGCATCGGCCTGCCCTCGCCCGTGGTGGACGTGCGCGTGGTGGACCCGATGGGCAACGAGCTGCCGCCCGGAGAGGTGGGCGAGCTGTGCGTACGCGGCCCGAACGTCATCATGGGCTACTGGAACAAGCCGGAGGCCACGGCGCAAACCTTCGTGGACCGCTGGCTGCACACCGGCGACCTGGCCAAGATCGACGACGAGGGCTTCGTCTACATCGTTGACCGCGCCAAGGACATGGTGATCAGGGGCGGCGAGAACGTCTACAGCGCGGAGGTGGAGGCGGCCCTGTTCGAACACCCGGCGGTGGACGACGCGGCGGTGATCGGCGTGCCGCACGAGGAGCTGGGTGAGGAGGTGGGCGCGGTCATCCGGCTGGCGCCGGGCACCTCGGTCGCCACGGAGGACCTGCAGTCGTTCCTCCGCGACCGGATCGCCAAGTTCAAGATCCCCGCCCACATCTGGTTCCGGGAGGGGGAGCTGCCCCGCAACCCCGGCGGCAAGATCCTCAAGACCCACCTCCGCAGGGAGATCCTGGGCGCGTAGCCCTTTGACGGGCTCCCAGAGGCGGCCGGGCCGCTCCTGGGAGCCCGTCAAGCGTCGCCGCTCGCTGGACCCTGCCCTTTAGGCCCGCGGGGATCGGAACGGATTTTGGCGGTAGAGATGATCACGTCCCGTCAGGCCGGCCACCGTCAGAGGTAGGCGGGTACGCCACGGGGCCTTCTCCCGCAGCGGGATGTCGCGGCGGCTCTGCAGCCGGCGCAGCGCGATCCTGGGCACGGCCCGGGTCGCTCGCCCATCAAGGCGGCGTTCATCCCGCCCGAGCAGCGACATCCACTCCCGCCGCTCCTCCAGCCCATCGCCGAACCCTCGCGCTCGCCGTCGACCATGCGGTGTCGTGTCAGCGGCAGCGTCAGGACGGCGACAGCCCGGTATCAGAGCGGTCGGCGATGGTGAATGCCATGAACGGTCCAGCGATTGCGGCCTCGGGGCTGCGAACTAGGCCACGCCGGACTCACCCCCGACCCTCGTGCGTCGCCCATCGAAGCCCATGAGCGCCACGCCGGGACGGGTCTCGCAAGATCGAACACTGTAGGTAAGGGGATTCATGATGGGACACAGCAACAGCGGCTTCTCCGCAACAGGGCTGCGCAGACTGCGTGAGGTGCTGGCACGGCATGTCGAGTCCAAGAAGATTCCCGGGCTCGTCGCCCTGGTCGGCCGGGGCGATGAGACGCACGTCGAAGCGATCGGGACGATGCGCCAGGACGGTGGCGCGCCGATGCGCCGGGACACGATCTTCCGGATGGCCTCGACGTCCAAGCCGGTCGCGATCGCGGCGGCGATGGTCCTGCTGGATGAGTGCCGGTTGCGGCTGGATGACCTGGTAGAGCCGTGGCTGCCGGAACTCGCCGACCGGCGGGTGCTGAAGCGGATCGACGGCCCGCTGGACGACACCGTGCCGGCGCGGCGGCCGATCACCGTACGGGACCTGCTGACCTCCACGTTCGGGCTCGGCATGGATATGACGTCGCTGGGCACTCCGATCATGGGCGCGATCTTCGAGCAGGGGCTCACGCCCGATCTGCCGGAGCCGATGCCCGAGCCGGATGAGTGGATGCGCCGCCTGGGCACGCTGCCGCTGATGCACCAGCCCGGCGAGCGCTGGCAGTACCAGATCAGCAACGATCTACTCGGCGTGCTGGTGGCCAGGGTCACGGGCCAGTCGTTCGAGACGTTCCTGCGTGAACGCATCTTCGGCCCCCTGGGCATGAAGGACACCGCCTTCCACGTGCCCGCCGGCAAGATCGACCGGCTGCCGACCCTGTATGCCCCCGACCCGCAGACCGGAGAGTTCCTCGTGTGGGACGAGCCCGCGGGGGGACGGTGGAGCCAGCCTCCGGCCTTCCCGGGCGGCGGCGGCGGGCTGGTCTCCACCGTCGACGACTACCACGCCTACTTCCGGATGCTGCTCAATGGCGGGAGGCACGGCAGCGAACGGATCCTGTCCCGGCCCGCCGTCGAGCTGATGACCACCAACCGCCTCACACCCGAGCAAAACGCCGCCCGAAACGCCATGGCCACCAACAACGTCCATGTGTCCTTCGGCCAAGGGCAGCACGGCGGCTGGGGCATGGGGAAGGCGGTGCGCACCTACCGCGGCGACTACGCGCCCATCGGCCAGTTCGGCTGGGACGGCGGAAGCGGCACCTCGACCTACGCCGACCCGGCCAACCAGCTCACCGGAATCCTGCTCACCCAGGTCGGGATGTCCGTCCCGGATCCGGCGCGGCTGATCCACGACTTCTGGACCACGCTCTACCAGGCAATCGACGACTGACACCGAGCCCGGTCCTGGCCCCGTTCGCCAAGGTCAGGTCGCCCAAGGGTGACATCCCCCGGGCGACCCCGACCTCAGCAAGCCAGATACCCCGGGCACCACCAGGACCGCATTCCACCATCCACCCGTTCACTTGACTTTCAGAACAGATGTAAAGGACCACACCACCATGTCCATCACCCTGACCGACCAGGACAAATCCACCCTGCGCACCGCCGCCTACGGCGCTGTCACGCTGATGTCCGCCGCCGATGCCGCCGGCAAGCCCCACAAGGTCGCCACCGAGGGCTCCATCGCCCTGGCCTCCGCCACCGGCCTGGTCGGGCACGTGCTCGCCGAAAAGACCAGGGACATCAACCTGAACGGCAAGTCCGTAGCCGCAATCGCCGACCACGTGCTGCCGGCCCTGACGGCAGCCATGAGCCTGCTCAAGAAGCAGGATCCGGCAGAGGCCGACAACTTCCGCGGCACCGTCCTCATCGCCATCGAAGCAGCCGCCCGCACCCACCTGGGCCGGCCCAGCCCCACCATGGCCGACATGACCCGCAAGATCACCGAAGCCCTCGACGCCGCTTGACGGGATGTCCCGGGGTCCTCTCCGGACCGGCCGGCCGAGCTCGCTGAGCCCGGCCGGCCGGTCCACAGGCGCGGACGCCGGGCCGAGCAGGCAGAACTGGTCGACGATCCCGCCGGGTTCGTCAAGATCGCGGTCCGACTGAACGCGGAGGACGATCGCCATCGCCCCCGTGGCTAACCGTTGCTGTAGATCCGTACCGGTGTCACGAACACAGCGGTGCGGCGCTGCTCCCGCATCACCCGATCGTAGGTGTCCCAGTCGTCGTGCGTACCGCCCGCGGCCGTGAAGATCTCGCGCAGGATGACCCGCAGGCGTTCGGCGTCGACCTCCGGGTGCGGATCGTCCGGCCCGACGAGCTCGGCGGTGCCCTCGACGGCCGCCCACTGCCACCCCGAACGCACAGTCACGGTCATCTGCGGGCGCAACCGCAAGTTGGCCAGCTTCACCTTGCCGTAGGTCACGAACGCCGCGACCTCCGCCCCTGTCAGCGGATGCGACATGAAGGCGACGTTCACCACGGATGTCTGGATCGTCGCGGCGGCGCGGAGCGTGGAGATGACCGCCAGCCCGCTCTCCGCACGCCCGAGTGCCGCCGCCTCGTCGAAGGATGTCATAGCGCCACACCCTAACCAGCTCCGCGGAGTAACCGCAGATAGGGGCGCATCATCGGCGAGGAGTTGCGGCGGGAGATCCACGAATGCCTGCAGGTGGTGGAGAACTGGAACTCCGCCAACATCGCCGGAGGGCTCGTCCTCGCCTTGTCGCCGTTGCTCGTCGTGATGGCGATGCTGCTCGTCATCACGCGAGAGGGGTATTCCAGAGACGGGTGGCGCCGGCATCGCCTGGCACCTGCCGTACATCCTGTTCGCGCCGTACTACCACAGCGAGGGGGACCGAAGCCTGGTGCTGCTGTTGTTCAGTGGACCCAGCGGTGATAGTCGTCCAGGTCGACGTTGCTGCCGCAGATGATGGTGACCAGGTGGCGGCCGGCGAAGCGGTCAGGGTCTTCCAGGACGGCGGCGACGCCGAGGGCCGCTGAGGGTTCGACGACCAGACCCGCATGCTCCAGGAGCATCCGCATGGCCGCGACGATGGACGTCTCCTGGACCAGGACGGCGTCGTCGGCCACCTTAAGGAGGTCGTCCAGGACGGCGGGGATGGGGTGCCGACCGGCGACGCCGTCGGCGATGGTGTCAGTGGAGTCGGTGGCGATGACCCGGCGCTCGTGCCAGGAGCGGGTCATCGCGGGTGCGCCATGGGGCTGCACGCAGATCACCTCGGCTCCGGGCGCCAGAGCCTTAAGGACGTAGCCCACGCCGGTGGCCATGGCGCCACCTCCCAGGGCGATCAGGACAGCGTCGAAGGAGGACGCCCGTGGCGCCAGTTCGAGGCCGATGGTCGCCGCACCCTCGCAGGTTTCGATGTCCAGGCTGTCCTCGACCAGGCGGACACCGCGCCGCTGCGCGATCCCGGCCGCCCGCTCTCGGGCCATTTCGAAGTCGCCGTCGACCAACTCCAGTGCCGCGCCCAGAGCGCGAATCCGATCGAGCTTGGCGGCGGGTGCCCGGCGCGATGCCACGACCGTCACTTCGATGCCACGGCGGCGACCCGACCAAGCGAGCGCCCAGCCGAGGTTGCCGGCGCTGGCGCATACCGCGGCTGTCCGTCCCTGGTCGCTCAGCCGGCTCGCGACCAGCTCGGTGCCCCGCGCCTTGAAGCTGCGGACCGGATTCGCCGTCTCCAGCTTGATACTCACCGCGCAGCCAAGCGCGCGTCCCAAGGCGTCGCACCGGAACAGCGGAGTGTCCAGAAACATCGGGTCGATCACGCGGCGAGCCGTGCGGATCCGGTCAAGATCGAGGCGCGTCTTGAGCACGACACGACAACGTACCCCACAGAAGCGTCGCCTTGACAGCCGGCGCCCATTTGTCGCTGGATCGGTCACCGTGCGTAATAACTCGACCACTGGCGTCTGCGCCGCGTCTCCGCGGCAGAAGAGGATGCTCGGCAATCACAGGCAGGGCACCGCGCTTGTCGCTGCGTAGCAGTCAGCCCGCACGTTCTGCGTCACACCTTCGCCACCCAGCTCATCCGCGACGGCAAAGAACCCATCCTCGCCGAACTCCTCGGCCACGGCTCGCTGGACACCACCCGTCACCAGAGCTGCCCACCGAAGCCGACAAGGCCGGCGTTCTGGATGCCCTCATCACTGACAGGGCAAAGAAGTCACAGGTCGCTAATTTCCGCACTCAGCCTCCTCGAAGGCCTTTACGTGGCGGGTAATCGCGCTCCCTACGTGCCGGCTGACATCGTTCAGGTGTCGCAACAAGCCGTCGCAAGGGAGCCGACATGACCACCGCCCTGACCGTCACCGCCGACCGGACGAAGTTCCTGCGCCTCGCGCTGACCGCCGACGCCGTCGTCACCGGCGTCAACGGGCTGGTCTACCTCGCCTTCGCCGCGCCGGTGAGCGATCTGCTCGGCCCCGGCGCGGGCCTCCTGCGCGGGATCGGCGCCTTCCTCCTCGTGTACGGCGCCGCGGTCGGCCTCCTGGCCACTCGCCGCGCGATCAGCCCGGCCGCCACCAGGGCGGTCATCGCACTGAACATCATCTGGACTCTGGGCAGCATCGCCGTCGTCGTCACCGGCGCCGCGGACCTCACCACGGTCGGCGCGGTCTGGGCCATCGCCCAGGCCCTGGTGGTCGGTGTGTTCGCCGAGCTCCAGATCACCGGCCTCCGCAAGACCCGCAACAACTAACGACAAAGGAAATGATCATGAACCTCATCGAGCGCTACATCGCCGCCTGGAACGAGACCGTCCCCGAGGCCCGCGCCAAGGCCGTGGCCGAACTGTGGACCGAGGACGGCACCTACACCGACCCGTTGGCCGACGTGAGCGGCCACGCCGGGATCGCCGCGGTGATCGAGGGTGCGCAGGGCATGTTCCCCGGCCTGGTGTTCACCCCGGGCGAGGTGTACGACGCCCACCACCACATCGCCCGCTTCACCTGGCACCTCGGCCCGGAGGGCGGGGAGCCGATCGTGGTCGGCTTCGACGTGGTGGAGCTGGCCGAGGACGGCCGGATCCGCTCGGTCCTCGGCTTCCTGGACAAGGTCCCGGCCGCCTGATCCGACTCCTCACCCCGAGGCCCCCGCTCCGGCGGGGGTCTCTGCCTTTTCACGACATCGCTGAAATCGATTTGCCCTGATCACCTCCCTCATCAGACAATTGACCCTCGTGCCCGATGGACTGAAGCGCCTACTCCGCCACCTCTCCATAGACCTGAGCCCCCTCCGCGATTCCCGCGACTACCGCCTCCTCTTCAGCTCAGGCGTCATCACGATGTTCGGCACGTTGATCACCATGGTCGCCGTGCCGTACCAGATGAAGCAGCTGACGGACTCCTACGTCGCGGTGGGCCTGGTGAGCCTGGCGGAGTTCGTCCCGATGGTGGTGTGCGGTCTGTGGGGCGGGGCGATCGCCGACGCGCTCGACCGCCGCAAGATCATCGTCCTGAGCGAGCTGGGTCTCCTCGTCACCTCGGCCGCCCTCATGGTCAACGCACTGCTCCCGAGCCCTCAGGTCTGGGTCCTGTACGTGATGGGCGCCATCTCCACCGGCATCTCCTGCCTGCAACGGCCGAGCCTGGAGGCCGTGTTCCAGCAGGTCGTCAAGCACGAGCAGCAGGCCGCGGCGGCGGTGTTGTCGAGCATGCGCTGGAACTTCGGCGCCATCGTGGCCCCGGCCCTGGGCGGCCTGCTGGTGACGGCGTACGGCTCGGCGGCGGCGTACGGCGTCGACACGCTGAGCTTCGTACTGTCACTGGCCCTGCTGTGGCGGATCAGGTCGCTGCCGCCCGCCGAGGACGCCGCCCCCGCGTCGCTCAAGTCGCTGGTCGAGGGCGTGCGGTACGCCGCGGGCCGCAGCGACCTGATGGGGACGTACCTGGTGGACATCGCGGCCATGGTGTTCGCCATGGCGACGTCGCTGTTCCCGTTCCTGGCCGACGAACTGCGCGCTCCGCAGGCGCTGGGACTGCTGTACTCGGCCGCCGCTGTGGGCGCGCTGATCGCCTCGCTCACCGGCGCCTGGGCGGCCCGCGTCCAGCGCCAGGGCCTCGGCGTGATCGTGGCGGCGACGCTGTGGGGCGCGGCGGTGGCCCTGTGCGCGCTGGCCCCGAACGTCTGGGTCCTGGTCGTCTGCATCGCGCTCGCGGGGGCCGCCGACATGGTCAGCGGCATCTTCCGCATGACGATGTGGAACCAGACGATCCCGCAGGAGCTCCGCGGCCGCCTGGCCGGAATCGAGCTCCTCTCGTACGCGTCCGGCCCGATGCTGGGCAACGCCCGCGCCAGCCTGATGGCCAACGTGGGCGGCACCCGCTTCTCCCTGGGGTCGGGCGGCCTGCTGTGCGTGGCCGCCGTGCTCGGCCTGGCCGCCGCGCTGCCGAAGTTCCGCAGGTACGACGCCAGAACGGACGAGCACGCCCTGGCGGAGAAGGCCCGCAGAGAGGCGGCCGCCGCCTAGCTCACCGGTTTTCCGCCCTGTTTTCCGCCCTGTTTTCCGCCTTGGCGAACACCCGCAATGCCTCGGCATCGGAGTGAACGCCGGTCACGTAGTCCGCCACCCACTCCTCGATCCCGCCGAACCCGCTCTCCCGGACCAGCCGCTCGGCCGCCCGGGCCGCGTCGAACGGGGTCCGGCGCAGGGTCACGGCCCCGGTCTCGCCATCGAGCAACGCCCAGTGCGCCCCGTCCTTCCCGTACGGCATCCCGACGGACCCGGGATTGACGACCAGCACCCGATCGGCCAGCCGCACGAACGGCATGTGCGTGTTCCCCAGCACCACGGTGTCGGCGCTCTCCCCCGCCAGCACCTCACCCCACCGCTCCAGCGAACTGTCCACGAGGATCATCTCGTCATCCCTGCGCGGCGTCGCGTGCACGAACAACGTGCCCCCCAGCCGCCCCAACTCGACCACCTGCCGATCGGGCAAGCCGGCCAGCAACTCAACCTGATCGTCCCGAAGCTGCTCGGCCGCCCACTTGGACACGGGATACGGGCAGTCCTTCCCCCGGACCGCCTCCACCAGCTCCCTGTCGGCGTTCCCGTTGACCCACAGCGCCCGCTCCCCCAGCGAGACGAGCACGTCAAGCGTCTCAACCGGCATCGGCCCCGCGGCCATGTCCCCGGTCAACGCGATCAGATCGGCCCCGGCCACCTCGGGCTCGGCCAGCACGGCTTCAAGCGCGGGCAGCACCCCATGAATGTCGGACAACACAGCGATACGCATCCCACCACTCTCCCCGAACCCACCCACCGCGGGGAGAGAAGTTCGCGTCCGACGAACGCTCATTCTGTGTATTGGTCATCGACTTCACCGAGATCGACCGGCTTTAAGCGGACTCAGCCCGCCTCGCGCCACCCTTCGTACCGCTCCACCAGCTCATCCACCTTGGCCAGCGCAGCCTCGTCGAGCCCTTCGAGGACGACCAGCCACTGCGCGTCCTCGGCGTCGTCCTCCCCGGCCAGCGTCTCCCGCACCGCCCGCGGCACCCCGAGCGAGGGAAACCACTCCCCGAGGGTCTCCGCCGCTTCCTCGGCGTCATCCCGATCGGCGAACACCAGCAACTGCCTCATGCGACCGCATTCTCCCATCCACCTCATCGAATGCCACACGCACGCAAAGTTGCGACCGCTAACTTTGAGTCATGACAGCAGAGCATGACGTCGAAGAGCTACCGTCCTGGGTCATCCCGCCCCCGGAGGGACTCGTCGCCGAAGACCTCGACCGCCTGCCGGGCCTGCCCAACCACGCGGAGCTGATCGACGGCAGCCTGGTCTTCTTCGCTCCCCAGACCGCCATCCACTCGTGCGCCGGGTCCCTCTTCACGTCCGCTCTTCGCCGCTGGGGGCCGCAGGGCCTGCGAGTGCGGAGCCGGATGACCATCATCCTCGACGAGGACCAGCGCCCCTAGCCCGATGTCACGGTCATCCGCTTCACCGGCGAAGACGACTCGAGCCGGACCTTCTACTGGGGGAAGGACGTCATGCTCGCCGTCGAGGTGGTCACCCGCGACACCAGATCCCGCGACAGGAAGCGCAAGCCGCTCCTCTACGCCGAGGCCGGGATCCCGCACTTCTGGCGAGTCGAGACCGAGACCGACCGGTTGGTCGTCTACGTCTACGAGCTGGACCCCGCCACCGGGGCCTACGTACTCACCGGAATCCACCGCGACAGGCTGGAGCTGACTGCCCTTCGACCTCGACATCGACCTCACCGACATCGACTGAGGGCTGGCACGGCACCCGCCGTACCAGCCCTTCGAAGCAGCTCAGGCGCTACGGAGCTGAGCCCCCACGCGGTCGGCCGCCATGGCCACCGCCGCGTCGCGTGCCGCCGTCGTCTCCTCCACCGTCAACGTCCGGTCCCCGGCCCGGAAGCGCATCGTGTAGGCGAGCGACTTGTTCCCCTCGCCCACCTGCTCCCCCGCGTACACGTCGAACAGCCGGATCGACTCCAGCAGCTCGCCTGCCCCGTCGCGCAGGGCGGCCTCCACGTCGGCGACGGGCGTGAAGTCGGGCACGATCAGCGCGACGTCCTGCGTGGCCACGGGGTAGGCCGACACCGGCGGGGTCTGGACCGGGCCGGGCATGGCCGCTTCCAGCCGCGAGATCTCCAGCTCCATGGCCGAGGTCCGCTGGGGCAGCCCGTACGCCTCGATGACGCGCGGGTGCAGCTCGCCCGCGTGCCCCACCAGCGTGTCGCCCACGTAGAGGGCGGCGCAGCGGCCGGGGTGCC
>NZ_JBFAMX010000141.1:0-21177 GCF_040659615.1 Nonomuraea sp. NPDC049784 | reverse complement strand
CCGTGACCGGTGAGCCGCTCGGCGAAGGCCTGGCGGGCCCGGTCGATGAACAGGTCGGCGGCGCGGGAGACGCCGCCTCCCACGATGAAGCAGCCGGGGTCGAGGACTCCGGCCAGGTCGGCCATGCCCTGGCCGAGCCAGTCGGCCAGGCTGGCGAACGCGGCCAGCGAGGCCTCGTCGCCCAGGCGCGCGGCCTCGGTCACCTCCTCGCCCTCGATCTTGCCGTCGGCCAGCCCGAGCAGGATCTTCGCCTGCTCCGGGTGCGCGTCGGCGATCTCCCTGGCGTCCTTGACGAGGCCCTGGCCACTGGCGTACTGCTCCCAGCAGCCGACGTTGCCGCAGCCGCACTGCCGCCCTCCGGGGAGGACCTGCATGTGGCCCAGCTCGGCGCCCATGCCCCAGCGGCCGCGGTAGAGAACGCCGTCGAAGACCAGGCCGCCGCCGATGCCGGTGCCGAGCGTGATGCAGACCACGTGGGACTGGCCCCGCCCGGCGCCGAACCTGGTCTCGCCCCAGGCCATGGCGTTGGCGTCGTTCTCGATCACGACCGGCAGACCGACGAGGCCGCTGATCTTCTTCTGCAGCGGCTCCTCGCGCCAGGCGAGGTTGGGGGCGAAGCGCACCATGGAGCGGGTCTCGTCGACGAACCCGGCCGCGCCGACCCCGACGGCCTCGATGTCCCGGCCCGCGCTCAGCTCGCGAACGACGTCGGCCACCGTCTCGGCCACCACGTCGGGGCGGTCGGCGGCGGTGGGCCTGAGCGTGTGTGCGACGATCTGGCCCTTGTCGTCGACCACACCGGCGGCCACCTTGGTCCCGCCGATGTCGACACCGATCGTGAGCATTGCCCCGTTTCTCCCTATCCCAGATCTATGTGTTCCACGTCGTCGTGACGGTCCCGGCGATCGCGGTCGTCGCTCGGCCTGCGGGGGGCGGGCCTGCTCAACGCGTCGAACGCGCCGCGGACCGCGGCGAACAGCTCGCCGCCCGCGGCCATCAGGTGCCCGGTCACGTCGCCGCCCGACTCACGCTGCGCCGCGATGGCCCGGCACCACGGGCAGGCGCGGCAGATGTACTCGTCGTGGGGCTCGGACACGGCCTCCTCCCACACGTCCCGCTCCCTGCGACCGCCGCCGGTGAACGAGTTGAACACGCTCTTGCCGACCTGGCGGGTGGCCCGCCCCTGGATCGACTCGAACAGTTTGCGTGCCTCGTCGGCGACCGTCCCTATCGGGTCTCGGTCGTTGCTGTTGTTGCTCTCGGTCATGGGGCCCTCCCTGCGTATGGGGTCGCTCATCCTCCTCAACTCGTCAGGTCGCGGATTCGCTCCCCGGGCTGAAACCTACCCGCAGTACGCCGTCTCGGAGCGCGGCTCCGCTGATCTTCCTTCGGGCCAGCGCCGCGGGCAACGCCAGGATCCTCCGGTACGGCCCCGCCGTGATGATCAGCTCGTCGCCCTTGCGGGCCAGGTCGACGTCGTCGCGGTCGGCGCCGGGCAGGGCGAGCTCCAGATCGTCCGCGCTCATCCGCAGCGGCGGCTCGACGGCGTGGGCGGCGAACGGGTCGGACTCGCCGTACATCGCCTCGCCCACCGAGGCCAGCGTTTCCCTGCCGACGGGCTCGGCGGGCAGGTAGGGGACGACGTGGATGGGCAGCGGCGCGAACGACTGCTCCGCCTCGGTCAGCAGCCTGGACTGCGCCGCCGCCCACTGGGCGCGCCACTCGTCGGCACCGCCGGAGGGGAAGACCCGGTTGGCGATGACGGCGTCGACGCGGTAGCCGTACAGACTGAGTGAGGTGAGGGTGCGCCTGGCCTCGGCGAGCACCACGGACTCCGGCGTGAGCACCAGCCGCACGGAGGCGTGGTCGCCGGTGAGCAGCTCGCGCACCTCCATGAGTCCGCGGTGCAGGCGCTCGCCCGCGCTCATGACCTCCTCGCCGGGCGCACTGACGTGGGCCACGGTGCGCACGAACGGCGAGACGAGCTTCACGAGCTTGCGGCCGACCGGCAGGAGCCTGCTGACGTGCCAGTCGAGCGCCTCCGGCAGGGCCAGCAGCCGCAGCGTCTCGGCGGTGGGCGCGCAGTCGACCACGATCACGTCCCAGCGGCCCTCGCGGGCGTGCTCGCGCAGCTCGAGCAGGGCGATGACCTCCTCGGCGCCAGGCAGCACGGTGATCTCCTCGGAGGTGATCTCGTCGAGGCCCAGCTCGCTCAGCACCCCCTTGGCGTACTGCTGCAGCTCGCCCCAGTGGCGCTCGAGCGACTTCTGGGTGTCGACCTGGTGGAGGTGGAGGCCCGGCGCGATCTCGCCGGGCTCGACGGCGAGCGCGTCGGCCAGCGAGTGCGCGGTGTCGGTCGAGACGATCAGCGTCTTGAGTCCGCGTTTGGCGGCGAGCGTGGCTGTGGCGGCGGCGGCCGTGGTCTTGCCGACGCCGCCCTTTCCGGTGAAGAGCAGGACCCGGGGGCTCAACTCAGCGGCCCTCGACGCGCTTCTTGAGCCCCTTGAGCGCGGTGTCCACGATCACCTTCTCCGCCTTGCGCTTGATCAGGCCGATCATGGGCACGCTGAGATCGACCGTGAGCTCGTACGTCACATCGGTGCCACTGCCCGTCTCGGCGAGCCGGTAACTCCCGCGCAGATCGGAGACCATCTTCCCCGGCTCGGCCACCTTCCAGCTCACGCCGTCGTCGCCCTGCCAGGTGTAGCCGAGGGTGTACGTGTCGCTGATCACCCCGGCGTCGAGGACGAACCGCACCGTCTCCGGCCTGCCGTCGCCGTCAGTGGTGACGACCTCGGCGCTCTTGACCTGCCCGGCCCATTCCGGGTACGAGGGGAAGTCCGCGATGACCGCCATGACCTCGGGCCGGCCTGCGCTGATGGTGGTGCTCGAAGTGGTGCGATCAGCCATGCGACCACCGTAGTGCAGAATCCGCTACTTGCGGTGGAGCGCTCGACGAGGGCCTGGCGCGGTCACCACTCGAGGACGAAGGGAACGCCCTTTCCGCGAAAATGGCCCACATTCACGCATTCAGTGCGGCCGATGCGGGTGCGTACGTGGAGCGGGTTGTGGACGTGGCCGAACAGGGCGTAGCGCGGCTGTGTGCGCTTGATCGCCTCCAGCGTGGCCTCGCTGCCACGCTCGAACCTCCTGGCCACGACGTCGTAGAGCAGCTCGGGCACGGCCGGCGGGATGTGACAGCACAGCACGTCGACCTCGCCGACCGCCTCGACCTTGGCCGCGTACTCCTCGTCGCCGATCTCGTACGGCGTGCGGTAAGGCGTCTTGAGCCCGCCGCCCACGAACCCGAACCGCAGGCCGCCGATCTCCGCCACTTCCCCGTCGAGCACATGGAGGCCGGGCCTGAGGTAGTCGGCCCACAGGCGCGGCAGGTCCACGTTGCCGTACGTGAGGTACGCCGGGGTGGGCATGACGGCGAAGAGCGTCTCGTACTGGGAGCGCACGTGGCGCTCGATGTGCTCGCGCGGGTCGCCGTCGAGCGTGGCCCACAGGCGCGCCGACATGGTCCTGGCCTCGTCGAACCGCTTGGCCGTGCGCAGCGCGATGAACTCCGCGGCCTGCTCGGCGCCGAACAGGGCGGGGAAGATGCCCTGCGCGTGGTCGTCGTAGTCGATGAAGAGGATCAGGTCGCCCAGGCAGATCAGCGCGTCCGCGCCGTCGCCCGCCCTGGCCAGCGCGTCGGCTCTCCCGTGGACATCGCTGACGACATGGACCTTCATGGGGCAAATCCTAGACACACACCCCGCTACCTGTGGCGGACCGCTGAACGCTGCCCACCATTGAGTGAGTACGGCTGCTAGCGTGACCGTTGAGACCTACCCGTCCGTAACATGACGCGGTAACGTCCAGGCGGTCCCCGAAGAGGAGTTTGATCCGTGCGCGAGTACAGCGTTCCCGTCCTGGTCGATGTGCCTGCTTCCGCCAGCCTGTCCGACACCGTCTTCCGGCGGGCCGAGCAGGAGCCGGGCACCGTGGTGATGCGCCGCAAGACCAGCGGGGGATGGCCGGTGGTCACCGCGGCCGAGTTCCGTGACCAGGTGGTCGAGGTGGCCAAGGGGCTGATCGCGGCGGGGATCTCGCACGGCGACAGGGTCGCGCTGATGTCCCGTACCCGGTACGAGTGGACGCTGATCGACTACGCCGTCTGGACGGTCGGGGCGGTCACCGTGCCGATCTACGAGACGTCGTCGGTCGAGCAGGTCCGGTGGATCCTGTCCGACAGCGAGGCCAAGGCGGCGTTCGTCGAGCTGGACACGCACGAGGAGACCGTCAGGGAGGCCGCGCCCGAGCTGAAGGCGGTCTGGCGGATCGACGGCGCCCTGGACACGGGCGACGTCTCCGACGCCGACGTGGACCAGCGGCGCGAGCAGGTGGTCTCCACAGACCTCGCCACGGTCGTCTACACCTCGGGCACCACCGGACGGCCCAAGGGCTGCGGCATCACCCACGACAACCTGCTCTTCACCGCGCTCAATGTGCTGCGCGGCCCGCTGGAGCCGCTGTTCAGCAGCAAGGATCCGGCGGCCCTGCTGTTCCTGCCGCTGGCGCACATCTTCGCGCGGATCATCCAGGTCGTGCTGCTCGAGGCGGGCGCGATCATCGCGCACACCCCGAACATGAAGAACGTCGCCCCCGACCTGCAGGACTTCAAGCCCACGTTCCTGCTGGGCGTGCCGCGCGTGTTCGAGAAGGTCTACAACGGCGCCGAGCAGAAGGCCATCGCGGGCGGCAAGGGCAAGATCTTCGCCAGCGCCGTTGAAGTGGCGGTGGCCTGGAGCCGCGCCTCCGACGCCGGCGCGCCGCTCGCGCTCCGGCTGAAGCACGCGCTGTTCGACCGGCTGGTGTACGCCAAGCTCCGCGCGGCCACGGGCGGCCGCCTCTCGGCCGCGGTCTCCGGCGGCGGCGCGCTCGGCGAGCGGCTCGGCCACTTCTTCAGGGGCGCCCGCATCGAGGTCTTCGAGGGGTACGGCCTGACGGAGACCACCGCGCCGTGCTCGGTCAACATGCCGTACGCCAACAAGATCGGCACCGTCGGCAAGCCGCTGCCCGGCGTGACCCTGCGCATCGCCGACGACGGCGAGATCCTGGCCAAGGGCAGGAACGTCTTCCAGGGCTACTGGAAGAACGACGAGGCCACCGCCGACGTGATCGATGCCGACGGCTGGTTCCACACGGGCGACATCGGGGAGCTGGACGCCGACGGCTACCTGAAGATCACGGGCCGCAAGAAGGAGATCCTGGTGACCGCGGCGGGCAAGAACGTCGCCCCCGGCCCGCTGGAGGACGCGCTGCGTGCCCACCCGCTGATCTCCCAGGCCATGATCGTCGGCGACGGGCGGCCCTTCGTCGCCGCCCTGATCACACTCGATCCCGAGGCCCTGCCCGCCGGGGCCTCCGTGGCGGAGCTGCGCAAGGACCCCGCGGTACTGGCGGACGTCCAGGCGGCGGTGGACCGGGCGAACCTGCAGGTGTCGAAGGCCGAGCAGATCAAGAAGTTCCTGCTCCTGGACGGCGACATCACCGAGGAGAGCGGGCACCTGACGCCCACGCTGAAGGTCAAGCGCAACCTGGTCATGCGCGACTTCGCCAAGGAGATCGAAGAGCTCTACGACGGGAAGTAATAGAGGTTCAGGCGGCGGCCGTGAGAGCGGTCGCCGCGAGGATGGCGGCGAGCGTGTCCCTGGTTGCCTGCAGCTCGGTGAGCTGCTCGTCCAGGCTCGTGAGCCGCCCCTGCAGATGTCCGAGCGTGCAGGCGTCGAGCACGTCCCCTGACCCCGACGCGCACGGCAGCACGTCCCTGATGACCTTCGTCGGCAGCCCGGCGGCGAGGAGGGTCCGGATGCGTCGCACCACGACGGGAGCGTCGTCGCCGTAACGGCGGTGACCGCCCTCCCCGCGGTACGAGGTCAGCAGCCCCTGCTCCTCGTAGTAGCGCAGAAGCCTCGGGCTGACCCCCGTCTCGCGGGACAGCGCTCCGATCTTCATGTGACACTCCTCACAGCCACTTGAATCTCACATCTGTGTGAGCTTCTAGCGTGGCGGCCATGACAGAAATTCCTCGCAAAACCTTTTCCCTTGGCGGCGACCTCCCCGTAAGCAGGATCGGATACGGGGCGATGCGCCTGGCCGACGGCCCCGAGCCCGCCCGTTCCGCCATGGAAGCGCACATTTGGCGCGCCCCCGCCGACCGCGCGGGCGCCATCGCACTCTTGCGCAGGGCCGTGGAGCTGGGCGTCGATCTGATCGACACGGCCGACGCCTACGCCTTGGGCGCCAACGAGGAGCTGATCGCCGATGCGCTGCACCCGTACCGGGGCGACGTCACGGTGGCCACCAAGGTCGGCGTGGTACGTCCTTCGCCCACCGAATGGGTGACCCACGGCCACCCCGCCTACCTGCGCCAGCAGGCGGAGCTGGCCCTGCGGCGGCTGCGGGTGGAGCGGATCGACCTGCTGCAGCTCCACCGGATCGACCCCGGCTACCCGCTCGACGACCAGATCGGGGCGCTCAAGCAGCTCAGGGACGAGGGCAAGGTACGCCACATCGGCCTGTCGGAGGTGAGCGTGGACGAACTGCGCCAGGCGTCGGAGATCACGCCGATCGCGAGCGTCCAGAACATGTACAACCTGGCCGCCCGCGAGCACGACCCCGTGGTGGACCACGCGGCCGAGCACGGGATCGCGTTCCTGCCGTTCTTCCCCATCGCCGCGGGCTCCCACGCCGGTCCGGGGAGCCCGCTGGCCGAGGTGGCGGCCGAGATCGGCGTCACGCCCGCACAGGCGTCACTGGCCTGGCTCCTGCGCCGCTCCCCCACGGTGATCCCGATTCCCGGTACGTCCTCGATCACGCACCTTGAGGAGAATGTGGCCGCACTTTCGGTCAAGCTGACCGATAATCAGTACGACAGATTGTCCGGTGCGGTCTGAAAAAGCCGTGTTCGCTCACGAAGAATAGCCGCCACGATATTGGCGGATGATTTCGGATTTATGCCCCCACAAGCCGTCTGACCAGGGGAATTTCCTTTCGATTTCGGCTTGTGGTCGGCCACCCGCTGGGTATCCTCGATGCAAAGAAACGGGACCGGAGATCCTATACATCCCCGGTCCCTTGCTCCAAGGTAAGGGAGCCCAACGTGAGTATCAAGGAAGCCGGCCTCGAGTTCGGCACCAAGATCCCCAACGAGCTGATCAAAATCCGGGCAGACCAGATGGAGATGGGGCAGCAGCTCACCGAGCGGATCAACGGTGTAGACAACCGCGTCAAGGCCCTCGACGCCAAGGTGGAGAAGAAGTTCGCCGAGGTGGACGCAAGGTTCGACGCCCTGGAAGCCTCCATGACGGCCATGCAAGGGGACATGAAGACCGTGCAGGGCGATATCAAGACCATGCAGGGGTCCCAGATGCAGATGATGGAAATCCTCATCGCCATCCAGCGCAAGCTCGACGTCAACTAACCCCAAGCCAGAGAGCGGGCCCGTCTGCCATACGGGCCCGCTCTTCTCATGTCCGCCAACGGATGATTGGCACGTCACATAACCCAACAGGTTCCGACACGATGACGCCCCCGAACAGCGGCTCACCACAGGTGGCATGACGTGCGCCGACCGCCCCGACCACATAGTCACACGGCGATTCGTCATGAAAACGTGCGTTGACATTTAGAAATGTTGGGTTTTCGCTGAAAGAAGGTGAGCGAACTCGGGGGAATCTGAGGGTCCGGCTAGGAGGAACCATCATGGCCCAACGTCTGCCGATCTCCCGCCGCAATCTCCTGCTCGGAGCCGCCGCGTTCGGAGTGCCCGCCGCGCTCGTCGGGTGCGGCTCGAGCAGCACTCCCGCCCCGGCCGGCGGCAAGTCCGCGGGGAAGCTGGGCACGGTCACGATCGGCTCCAACGCCTCGGACGAGATCCCGAAGAAGTCCCTGGAGACCCAGATCAAGGCCTTCACGCAGGCCGCAGTCAAGATCAACACGGTGGACCACAACACGTTCCAGGAGAACATCAACCGCTATCTCCGCGGCACGCCCGACGACGTGTTCACCTGGTTCGCGGGCTACCGCATGCAGTTCTTCGCCGAGCAGGGGCTCGCGACCGACATTTCGGATGTGTGGCGTGAGATCGGCGGCGACTACACGCAGGCGTTCAAGGACCAGTCGACCGGGACCGACGGCAAGCAGTACTTCGTGCCGGCCACGTACTATCCCTGGGCGGTCTTCTACCGCAAGAGCCTCTGGCAGGAGAAGGGGTACGAGCCGCCGGCCACGCTGGACGAGCTCACCGCGCTGGCCAGGAAGATGAAGGCCGACGGGCTCATCCCGATCGCGTTCGCCGACAAGGACGGCTGGCCGGCGATGGGCACGTTCGACATCCTCAACATGCGGACGAACGGCTACGACTTCCACATCTCGCTCATGGGCGGCAAGGAGTCGTGGACCGACCCGCGGGTCAAGCAGGTCTTCGACACCTGGCGAGGGCTGATGGAGTATCACCAGCCCGCCGCGCTCGGCCGTACGTGGCAGGAGGCCGGGCAGTCGCTGGCGCAGAAGAAGACCGGGATGTACCTGCTCGGCATGTTCGTCGCGCAGCAGTTCCCCGAGGCCGACCGCGACGACATCGACTTCTTCACCTTCCCCCAGATCAACCCGTCGTACGGGACCGACTCGATCGACGCGCCCATCGACGGCTACATGATCTCCGCCAAGGCCAAGAACGTGGACGGCGCCAAGGCCCTGCTCAAGCACCTCGCCCTGGCCTCCTCGCAGAACATCGCCACCAAGCTCGACCCCGGCACGCTGGCCGCCAGTTCCAAGGCCGACACC
This sequence comes from Nonomuraea sp. NPDC049784, assembly GCF_040659615.1. Taxonomy (NCBI): domain Bacteria; kingdom Bacillati; phylum Actinomycetota; class Actinomycetes; order Streptosporangiales; family Streptosporangiaceae; genus Nonomuraea; species Nonomuraea sp. NPDC049784. Next base: position 12,339 of record NZ_JBFAMX010000141.1, on the reverse strand, counting down.
TCGGGTTACAGCGCCTTGCAGAAGCGGGGCGCCGAGCTGGTGTCGAAGGCCACGCACATCGCGCAGTTCCTCGACCGCGACACGCGGCCGGACTTCGCCTCCACCGTGATGATCCCGTCGCTGCAGTCGTTCGTGAGCAAGCCGAACGAGGTCGACTCCTTACTGGTGAGCATCGAGAAGCAGAAGGCCAACATCTTCCGCTGATGGCGATCAAGACCCGTCGCTACTCCGCCCGCGACGTGACCATCCTGGTCATCGGGCTGGGGGTGGCCATCGTCGTCAACGTGGGCCTCATCTGGGGGCCCACGCTGGCCTCCGTCGGGCTCTCCGCCACCGACTGGAACGGCATCGGGCCGATCGAGTGGATAGGCGGACAGAACTACCACGACCTGGCGGCCGAGTACCCGCCGTTCTGGTCGGCCGTCCGCAACAACTTGCTGTGGCTGGGCTTCCTGGGGCTGATCGCGACGCCGTTCGGGCTGTTCTGCGCGGTACTGCTGGACCGGCGGCTACGGCTGTCACGCGTCTACCAGAGCGCGCTCTACACGCCGGTCGTGCTGTCGCTGGCCGTCGTGGGCTTCATCGCGCAGCTCGTCTACTCCTCCGACTACGGCGTGCTGAACGCGGTGACCGGGCTGACCGTGGACTGGCTGGGGGACAGCTCGATCAACATCTGGGTCGTCATGATCGCGGCCGGGTGGCGGCACGTCGGCTACGTGATGATCATCTATCTGGCCGGGCTGAAGGCCGTCGATCCGGCGCTGAAGGAGGCGGCGGCGATCGACGGGGCCAGCGAGCGGCAGGCGTTCTTCCGCGTGGTGTTCCCGACGCTGCGGCCCGTGAACGTGATCGTTCTGGTCATCACGGTGATCGAGGCGCTGCGGGCCTTCGACATCGTCTACGCCATCAACAAGGGCAGGAACGGGCTGGAGCTGCTGTCCGTGCTGGTCACGGAGAACATCGTGGGCGAGGCCAGCAGGATCGGGTTCGGCTCGGCGATCGCGGTGATCCTGCTGGTGATCTCGCTGGGGTTCATCGTCACCTATCTGTCGCAGATGTTCAGGGAGGAACGATGACGCCGGCGAACAGGTCCGGGGAGGAACGATGACGCTCACGGCTCCGGCCGCCGCTCCCCCGGCCCAGGCGCACCGCGCGCCCTCCCGGCGCGCGGTGCGCCCGCTGCGGATCCTGCTGCACGCCTTCCTGACGCTGGTGGCCCTGGGCTGGTTGCTGCCGCTCGCCCTGGCCGTCTACGCGTCGCTGCGCCCGTACGAGGAGACCGCCCGTCTGGGGTACTTCTCGCTGCCCGAGCACATCACGCTCGACTACTACGGGCGGGCGTGGAGCCAGGCCGAGCTGCCCCACTACTATCTGAACACGTTGATCATTGTCGTCCCGGGCGTGTTGATCACGTTGTTCCTGGCGTCGTTCACGGCGTTCGCCATCGCGCGGCTGCGCATTCCCGGGCGCAAGGCGCTGCTGATCGTGTTCACCGCCGGGAACCTGCTGCCGCCACAGGTCCTCATCACCCCGCTCTACACCCTCTACACCCTCGTCCCGCTGCCCGCCTGGCTGTCGGACTCGCAGTCGCTCTATGACTCCTACCTGGGGCTGATCCTGATCCACGTGGCGTTCCAGTTCGGCTTCTGCGTGTTCGTCATGTCGAACTTCATGCGCACGATCCCCGAGGAGATCAGCGAGGCGGCGCTGGTGGACGGGGCCTCAGTGTGGAAGCGGTACTGGCGGCTGACGCTGCCGCTGTGCCGTCCGGTGCTGGCGGCGCTGTCCACGCTGCAGTTCACCTGGATGTACAACGACTTCCTGTGGGCGCTGGTGCTGATGTCGTCGGGCGACAAGCTGCCGGTCACCTCGGCGCTGAACAACCTGCGCGGCCAGTTCTTCACCGACTACAACCTGCTGGCCGCCGGGTCGGTGCTGGTGGCCCTGCCCACGCTGATCATCTTCCAGATGCTGCACAAGCAGTTCGTCGCCGGTCTGACGCTGGGGGCCACCAAAGGCTAGAGGAGGGTGTGGAAGCGGGCGGCCACGTGTTCCCACGTCCATTCGCGGGTGATCCAGTCGCGCCCGCCCGCGCCCATCTTGCGAGCTTTATCGGGGTCGGTCAGCAGCTCGACGATCGCCTGGGCCACCTCGCCCACGTCCTCGCCGTCCACGACCAGCCCCGTATCGCCGGAGCGCACGGCGTCGGGGGCCCCGCCGGACGCGCCCGCCACCACCGGCAGCCCGGTGGCGGACGCCTCCAGGAACACGATCCCGAGCCCCTCCACGTCCACCCCCTTCCACCGGGTACGGCAGGGCATCGCGAACACGTCGGCGGCGGCGTAGTAACCGGGCAGGCCGGCCGCGGGCACCGTGCCGGTGAACCTGATCGACTCCTGCCCCGCCGCCAGCCGTTCCAGGGTCCTGCGGTGGGGACCGCCACCCACGAGCAGCAGCACCGCGTCCGGCACCGCCCGCAGCACCTCGGGCCAGGCCCTGATGAGCTGGTCCTGGCCCTTCCTCGGCACCAGCCGCGACACGCAGACGACCACCGGCCTGCCGTCCAGGCCCAGCTCGGCCTTGGGCGCGCCGGGGTGGAACTGGTCGACGTCCACGCCGGGCGCGAGCCGTACCAGCTTGTCAGGAGGGATGACGGCGGCCAGGCGTCGACGCGTGTACTCGCCCAGGTAGGTCACCACGTCGGCGTGCTCACCGATCCTGCGCAGCGCCGCGCGGAAGCCCGGCGCGCTCGCCCACGAGGCCTCGTGGCCGTGCGTGAGCATCACCACGCGCCGCGCGCCCACACTGCGCAGGCGCGGCGCGAGCAGCCCGAGCGGCGCCGCCGCCCCGAACACCACGGTCTGCGCTCCGTGCTCGGCCACCAGCCGGGCCGCCCTGCGTGCGACGGCCGGGGTCGGCAACATGAGCCGCGTCGGATGTCGCACGATCGGGTACGGCTGGCGCTCGTCGAACTCCTCGCAGCCCGGCCAGGCGGGCGCGTACACGGCCACGCCCGGCGTTCGCAGCGCGAGGCCGTGCACGAACGACTGGATGCCGCCCGGTCTGGGCGGGAAGTCGTTCGTGACGATGAGCACCTTGGTCGCGGCGCCTGTCACTGCACTGGGACGCCGTTCAGCTTGCCCCATGCACGGGCCATGGCGATGCGCTCGGGGCTGGAGGGATGGGAGGCATAGAGCACATATTCCACCGCATCCGGCGACAAGTCGGAAACGTTGGTTACGGCCAGGCGTTTCTGCATGGCTATGAACGTGGCCGGATCGTGCGTGAGGTCGAGCGCGTGCAGGTCGGCCCTGGCCTCGATGTGGCGACTGATCAGGTTCTGGGCGGGGCCCATGATCAGTGAGCCGATGGTCATCAGGCCCATGATCACGCCGACCGCGCGCGGGTCGCCGATCGAGGTGACGCCGGTGCGGCGGCGTACCAGGTCGAACACCAGGAACAGCAGGATCGCGCCCAGAGCGGCGGCGAGGGCGCCGATGAACGTGCCGTAGAGGACGTCGTTGTACTTGGCGTGGCCCAGCTCGTGCGCCACGACCAGCTCGACCTCCTGCGGCGGGGCCTTGAGCAGCGTGTCGTAGACGACGATCCTGCGCGTGGCGCCGAAGCCGGACACATACGCGTTGAGCGCCGTTGTCCTGCGCGAGGCATCGGCGACCAGCACGTCCTCGACGGGCACGCCGTCGCGCTGGGCCATGGCGAGCAGGTCCGTGCGGAGCTGGCCCTGCTGCATGGGCGTGAAGTCGTTGAACAGCGGCTCGAACACCACCGGATAGATGAACGACATCGCCACCGTCAGCAGGAACGCCCCGACGGCGGCCGGGATCCACCAGCGCTTGAACCTGCGGGCCAGCGCCATGAGCACCAGCAGCATGAGGCAGAGCAGGAACGTCTCCACGCCGATGTTCTTGAGCCGGTCGCCGATCCAGGACCCCCAGTCCTGGGTGGACAGGCCGTAGCCGCGCAGCAACGTCTCGAACCAGATGCCGAGCGGCAGCCTGACCAGCTCGATGATGGCGGTGATGACGACGACGCCGAGCACCACCCGTACCCACCAGGGGCCCTTGAGCCAGCCCACCACCTTCGCGCCGAACGGGGTGGCCATGAGCAGCCCGGCGAAGACAAGCGTGAGCGCCAGAGACAGGTAGCTCGGCAGGCTGGTGGCCGCGTCGAACGACTTGCTCCTGGCGATCTGCGCGGCGGTGAAGTCGCGCGCGGGGTCGGGCGCTCCGGCGGCCAGAAGGTGCCAGGGGGTGCTGAAGGCGGCCACGGCCAGGATGACCAGGCCGAGCAGCACGGCCGCCACCGCCGCCTGCCGCCTCAGCCGCCGCCCGTCCGCGGTTTGGCGCGGCCCGTCCCCGTTCACGGACACACCCGCCCCCTTGACGTTCCCCTGCGATTCCTTCGGCTGCGTCACCCCGTTGCCGGTCGGCTCGGCGCCCAGGGCGGGGACCGCGCCCCCTATCTCCCCGCCTTGCTGCGCTGCTCCGTCCGTATCTCGCTGTTCGTCCATCTGCCTCCCCCTTTACGCGAGCTGGTCTCGCACATAGTCGCGCCACCGTGCGGTCAGCGTCGCCGCGGAGAGCCCCAGCGCGGCGAGTGCCTGATCGACGCCGACTGACCGGGCCTCACGGTAGAGCCTCACCAGCGTCCCCTCACCGAACCGGTCAGCGAGGAAGCGACACGCCAGCCAGGCCTCCTGGTACGCCCTGGCGAGCCGTAGGGGGTCCCGCCCGTCGGCGGCGAAAGCGGCAGGTCCGGGCAACTCACCCGGCAACCGGCCGGACCGCACCTCGGCGGCGAGCTCAGCGGCGGCGGTCCTCACGGGCAGCCCGGAGTCGCGGTAGCCGACGTAGTCGGCGAACCCCTCGTAGAGCCAGACGGGCAGTCGGTCGGTGCCCGCCACGACGTGGGTGAGCTCATGGGTGAGTACGACGTCCTTGCCGGTGGAGTTGAGCTTGGCGAAGAACTCGGGGACGACGATCACCCGCCCGCCGTCGGCCACCGCGGCCAGCCCGTCGACCTCTCCCGCCCCGTCCAACCCAGCCAGCCCGGCCGCTTCGGCGGCGGAGCCGGGAACGACGATCAGCGGTCGTACTGGCCGGCCGAGCACGTCCGAGACCCGCCGCCCGGCCGCGTCGGCCCTGCGCGCGAGTTCGCGGAGCTCACCGGATGGGGCGTGGTGTCCGACGACTACGGACCGCGCTCCGCCGACGACGACCGCACCATCACTCCACAGGTGGCGAGCCTCCTGCGGAAGGATCGGCGAATCGGGGGTGGGGGCGCCGGCGGAAGCGACGGCGAGGAGCACGATGGAGACCACCGCGACCCGTTGACTCACCCACCCAGACACGATGCCCGATCGTAGCCGCCCCGCAGGGGGCACCTTGGCCGCACCGCGCTCCGGACCAGCGGGCGCCGGGGTCTGGATCGACGGGCCTCTGATGATCGGTGGGCCGCGCCGTCATGCCCGGGGACCATTGGGACACGCACCGGACTCGACACGGGCCATCAGCCGCCCGTCATGCGCCGCCGAACGCGGGTCGCCAGCCAAACGCCGAGGCCCGTTGACCAACGGCCAGGGTCGCGCCATGTGAAGCCGCGCGGCGCGAAGCCAGAGATATGAAGCCGTGTGGCGCGGTGTCGAGCGGCGCGAAGCCAGGGGTGTGGCGAGGTGTGGGGTGGGAGGCAGCCGCCCTCCCCTGCGTCCCGGCGGTCAAGGGTTGTGCGGTCCAACGTGCGCCGTTGCGGCGGCCAACCCCGTGCGGGTCAGCGAGCGTCTCCCTGGAGGCCCTCAGCCACGTGCGGCGGGTGGCGCCGCACGTGCTCCGCCGTAACAAATATAAAAGGGACCTCAGCAAAAGAGGACGAGCCCCGCCCGAAACGGGTTCGGGCGGGGCTTGGTCACAGGCCGGGACGGACCGCGCCCACGAAGGACGACTTACGCCATGTGCCCAGCTTGTCGATGCGCACCCGTTCGCCTGTCCGCGGCGAGTGGATCATCTTGCCCTTGCCGACGTACATGCCCACGTGGCCGAGCCCGTTGAAGAACAGCAGGTCACCAGGCTGGAGATTCCGCCAGGAGACCTTGCTCTTGATGCGGACGAACTGGCTGCTCGTCACGCGCGGGATCTTCACCCCAGCCTTCTTCCAGGCGTACTGGACGAGGCCGGAGCAGTCGAACGAACCAGGACCTGTGCCTCCGTAGCGGTACGGGTCACCGATCTGGTGCTTGGCCGCGGAGACGGCCTTGCGGGCCTTGGACTTCTGCCGAGCGATCTTGACTGCCCTGAGCGCTGCGGCCCTGGCCGACTTCGAGGTTCGGGCGGCTGTGGCCGCCTTGGCCGTCGAATCCGACGCGCTCGCCGCCGCTTGCGCCGTTGGGGCATGGAGGACCAGACCTCCGGCCGTCACGGTCATCGTGAGCGCTACGCCACTCAGGGCAAGGCGGGACAGACGGGGGTTCTGCGGGGAGGTAGACAGGATTTCTCCTTGAGTCTTCCACGAATGCCTACCGGGTTAGCTGACGGATTCGGGCCTGGAAGTAGCCCTACGGCGCGATCTGCGCGCCGATTCACCCCTGATCCCTGGGGAACTGGGATCGCTGGGTCCCCGGCTCCGTGCCTCCTGGCTGCACGGACTCGGCAGGCCACCGCCCGATCAAGATGTTGATATGCGCATATGGGCGGCGACCAGCGGATCTTTATCTGTCTCACATCGGGAGAGACCGATGCGGGTTCGCGGAGGACATGGCTTGTTCGCCGCGACGACGCCCGAAGCTACGCCGAACCGTCAAGAATCAGCAAAGTGAGACATGGGCTGTAAAGATCAGATAAAGGGTGCTGTAAGAGCGGAAATCCCTGCTGGAACCCCAGGCTCCTTTATCGAAATGTGACACTGCTCACACTTCGTTTCGCCTGCGTTTGTCAGGCCGTAATTGTCGCCTTTTTCACATTTGTTGCGATGCCCCACACGACGCTCATGCGTGGGAGCGTTCCCGCCGTGGACCGGCTCGTCTCCGGCTGCCCTGGCCGACATTAACGACGCTGCATCGTAGAAGCGCTTCGAATGATCGTTCAGCCACAGCATCCCGCACGACGAGCTCCACCCCGGCCGCCGTACACGTTGCGCCGGGCCCACCGCACAACGCCTCGCCGGCCCGGCGCAGGGAAGGCGGCAGAGCGCCGCGACGTGCGACGACGTGCGCCGCCTCCACCAACAACGCACGCCAGCATGAGCGATGCCTTAGGTCGATCAAGCGATGTAGCTGGTCAGAGGCTTGAAGGTCGCGAAGTCACGTGAGCCCCCGGAGACTTCCTCACGGCCATTCAGCGCTGACCGCGCGATCTCGCAATGTGTTGCGTCTGATGCCTCGAATGCACGAAGACCGCTCCTACCGAGGCAGTGCACCTGACATGGCTGAAGACCCCTGAATACTGTTGGGGCAAGTACGCGCCCGCCTTACCTACCTCACACGGCTGACTACTTCGAGTCACCCAAGATGGTGGCCTTTTGTCCTGCCGATGCTCTGGTCAGCTCTCCGGGTGCACCATGAGAAGGACAGCGCGATTGTCCGCGGCGTGACCTCGGTACAGGTGCGGGCGAGCGGCATTGAACCGGATGGAATCACCTTCGGCCAGGTCGGTGGGGGAATCGGTCGGGCCGGTGCTGACGCGTCCGTGGGTGAGCACGAGGCATTCCTCGACGCCGGGCAGGTGGGCGTCGGAGTGCTGGGTGCTCTGGGCGATGGCGATGTCGTAGACCTCCACGGTGCCGCGCAGGCTGATGCGGTAGAGGAGACGCGCGCAGTCGATCGCTGGCCCAGCGCCAGGAGACGCGCCTCAGACGACGGAAACCCAGCCCCTGTACTCGGGAACTCTCAGAAATGGCGCCCTACGGGCGGATGGCGCCCAGGAGAGAGTTGCCGTAGGAGGAGAGCTTGACGACCTTGACCACGTCGCCGGTTTGGGGCGCGTGGACAATGTCCCCGTTGCCGGCGTACATCACGACGTGGCCCAAGCTCGAGCTGAAGATGAGGTCCCCCGGCTGGAGGTCGTCCAAGGAGACCCTGCGGTTGGCCCCCCACGCCCACTGTTGCCACGTCGTACGCGGCAACGACACGCCGCCGGCGCGCCATGACGCCTGGGTCAGGCCTGAGCAGTCGTAGCCTCCCGGACCGGTCCCGCCGTAAATGTACGGCTTGCCTACCTGAGCGAAGGCGAAGCGCAGGACGGCGGCGGCGTTGCCCGAGGCCGGGCCCGAGTACTTGATGCCGACGCTGTTCGGGTTGCCGGGATTGTAGGCGCCCAGCTTCCTCAGCAGCTTCTTCTGCTCGTTGATCAGCTTCATGATCTCCGAGCGTTCCTTCTCGACCCCGTCCCGCTCCCTGTCCGCGGCCTCCAGTGCCTTCTGCGCATTGTCACGCTCGACCTTCAGCCCGCGGTTCTCACGATCGAACGCGGCCAGCTTCTCCGCCCGCTCCTTCGATATCTGCCCGGCCAGCGTCAGCCCCGTCAGCAGGGCCTGGGGGTTGTCCGTGCTGATCAGCCCGGGCAAGGAGGTCAGGTCGGTGCCGTACTTGTAGCTGTCGACGGCCATGCCTATCACCTGGGAACGCAGGTCCGCGACGGTCGCCAGCTTGCGCTTGTAGCTGTCGTTCAGCTTGGTATAAGCGCTCTTGGCCTTCTTGTAGCGCTCCGTGGCCGTGTTGAACTGGTCGACGACCTTGTCGGCCTTGTCGTTGAGCTTTTCAAGCTTGGCCTTGGCCTGCCGGAGTGTGGGTTTGGGATCAGCGGCGGCAGCGCCTATAGGGGACAGGACCAGCCCGAGCGCGAGACCCGCGGCCACCGGCACCCTGCCAAACCTCACTGTGTCGCCTCCCAGGGATGATATCTGGGGCGAAATAGTACAGAAGTGGCGGGTGAGGTCTCACCTAAACGTAGCAAATCGTGATGGAGGGCCGTCCCAGCCGGTCCGTAATCTAGGCCCGGCCCAGCCTGCGCAGCAGCAATCCAGACTGAACGGGTCTGGCTCCCATCCGCCTGACGGATTCGGCCACCTCGCGGTCCGACGACACCACGGCGATGGCCCGGCCGGGCGGCTCGGCGCGGACGAGTTGACGGATCAGGTCGTCGGCGATCTCCCCGGGGTCGCTGAACAGCACCCGTACCCCCCGCGGCGCCACCACCTGCACGGGGGCGTTGAGTTCGGCCCCGTCGAACACCACGGTCACTTCGACCCTGGTCTGCGCCACCAGCCCGCCGAGCCCGGTCATCAGCCGGTTGCGCTGGTCGGCCAGGGTGAGCGTGCCGTAGCCGGTCTTGGTCACGTTGTAACCGTCGATGATCAGGTGGACCTGCGGCAGGGCCAGGAGCTGGTCGAGGAGCTGCGGGTCGTCGTCGGCGAGGGCGCGTGCGGGAACGCCGCGTACGCCGGGCCGCTCGCCGGTGATCGCGGCGACCGAGTCGGCGGGCCGGGTGATCGTCGTGGGCAGGGCCAGCTCCCTGCGCAGCCCGGCGGAGGCGTCCTGCAGCGCGTCCAGCAGCACCCTGATGCGGGAGTCCTCGATGCTCCTGCCCTCACGGGCGGCCCGCCGCGAGGCCTCCAGCTGTTTCTCCACGTCGGCCAGGCGCTCGCGCAGCCGTCGCAGCTCGGAATCGCCCGCGGCGGAGGAGGCGGAGGCGGCCGACCTGGCCTCCTCCGCCGCATGCTCCATCTCCTCGGCGTGACGGACCGCGCCCTTGGCCCGCTCGCGGGCGTCGTGGAGCTTGCGCCGCAGGTCGGAGTTCTCCGCCCGGGCCGCCCTGATCTGCTCTCGCAGCCGGTCGGCCTCCTCCTTGGCGGCGCTTTTCTGCGCGGCGAGCTGCTCACGCAGCCGGGCGACCGCCTCCTCGCGCTCCGACCCCTCTGCCGCCACCGCGGACTGCTCCAGGTCTGTGCGGGCGATCTCGATCATCTCGGCCCAGCCGGGCGGCCGGGTGAGGTACGCGGCCGCCGCCACGAGCACGGGGTCGGCGGCGGGCGGCACGTTTCCCTCGGCCAGCGAGGCGACCAGCTCAGGCCAGCCGGCGGCCACGGACTCGGCCACCAGCTCGCGGAACTTCTTGTCGTTCTCGAGCTGCGCCGCGATGGGAGCGCTGCCGAGCTTGGCGCGCTTACGAGGGTCGAATTTGGCGATCCCGCGCAACGGCGGAGGTATGGAGACAGCAGGCATCGTCCCGAGGACCTGAGACGCCAGATCCACGACATTTAGCCGCACCTGCTCGGGAAGCGGGCGAGACAGGCCTTCACCCGCTGAACTCATCCCACTTGTCCCTTCGTGACATGCCCTTTCAGACAAGGGTACGGCTGCCGCGTACCTGACCGTAACGGTCACCTATGTCTGGACGAGCGCTTGGTTGGGGGTATACGACTGAGCCGGAGCAGGCGCTCACCCGGGAGGCCGACTGTGACAGAAGAGATCCGCACCTCCACCCGCGACCTCGAAGAGCTGCGCGAACGCCTGGCCGTCTGGCTGCGCGGCAGAGTCGGCGAGAGCGCTTCGGTGTCCGAAGTGTCCCGGCCGTCCGAGAACGGCATGTCGAGCGAGACGCTGTTCTTCACCGCCGCCGGGAGTGACGGAAGAACGCGCTGCGTAGCCAGGCTCGCACCTGCGGTGGAAGCCGTTCCGGTGTTCCCCTCGTATGACCTGCGGACACAGTTCGGGATCATGCGTCTGGCCAGGGAAAAAGCTGGGATTCCAGCGCCCAGGGCCCTCTGGTTCGAACCGGACCCCGATCATCTCGGCACGCCGTTCCTGGTCATGGAGCGCGAGGACGGCGAGGTGCCGCCGGACGTGATGCCGTACACGTTCGGGAGCTGGCTGCTGGACGCGGCGCCGGCGAACCAGCGCAGGCTGCAGGACGCCTGCGTGGCGGTCCTGGCGGCGCTGCACCAGACCCGGTTCACGACCGAGGAGCTGGCCCCGCTCGGGCAGGCGGGGCTGCGTGCGCACGTGGAGGCACAGCGCGACTACTATGAGTGGGCGCACGGCGAGCGGCGGATCCCGCTGTTGGAGCGGGCCTTCCGGTGGCTGGAGCCGCACTGGCCGGACAAGCCCGGGCCGGATGTTCTGTGCTGGGGCGACGCCAGGATCGGGAACATGATGTTCAGGGACTTCACGCCGGTCGCCGTGCTCGACTGGGAGATGGCCGCCGTGGGACCGCGCGAGCTGGACCTGTCCTGGATGATCTTCCTGCACCGCTTCTTCCAGGACCTCACGGTCGCCGCAGGCTTTCCCGGTATGCCCGACTTCATGCGCTGCGACGACGTTTGCCGAAAATATTGGGAATTAACGGGGTACGAGCCCCGCGACATGGATTTCTACGAGATGTACGCCGCCCTCCGGCACGGCATCGTCATGGCCAGGGTGTGGCAGCGCCGGATCCACTTCGGCGAGCAGCCGGCGCCGGACGACCCCGACGACCTGGTGCTGCACCGGGCCACGATCGAGGAGCTGCTGGCCAGGTGACTACGTACCAGCGTCGTAGACCAGCAGCGCGACCTGGACCCGGTTGTTGAGGCCGAGCTTGGTGAGGATTCGCGAGACGTGCGCCTTGACCGTGGGCACGCTCATGTAGAGCTCGCGTGCGATCTCTGCGTTCGACTTGCCCCTCCCCACGGCCAGCGCCACCTCCCGCTCCCGCTCGCTGAGCCGGCCGAGCAGCTTCCTGGCCCGTTCGGTGCGCTCCCCCGCCCCGCCGTCGGACACGTGCGTGATGAGCTGGCGCGTCACCGCGGGCGAGAGGATCGGCTCGCCCGCGGCCACCTTCCTGATGGCCTGCACCAGGTCGCCGGGCGCGATGTCCTTCAGCAGGAACCCGGCCGCCCCAGCCCGCAGCGCCCGCAGCACCTGCGCGTCGGCGTGGAACGTGGTCAGCACCACCACCTCGGGCGGCGAGGACGTGCGGCGCAGCGCCTCGGTGGCGGTCAGCCCATCGACGCCGGGCATGCGGATGTCCATCAGCACGACATCGGGCCGATGCTCGGCCACCAGCGGCGGCACCTCGGACCCGTCGCCGGCCTCGGCCACGATCTCGATGTCGCCGACGCCGCCCAGGATCATCGACAGCCCCGCCCGCACCATCGCGTCGTCGTCGACGATCAGCAGCCTGATCATGCATCCTCCCGAGTCGTCTCCACCGGCCACGGTAGCCACGCGCGCACCACGAACTCACCGTCCGGGGTCGCACCGTGCTCCAGCCGCCCTCCCGCCAGCTCGGCCCGCTCCGTCAGCCCGATGAGCCCGGCCCCCGCGCCCGGTAGGCGCAGCCCGTGGCGCGC
>NZ_JBFAMX010000140.1:0-21436 GCF_040659615.1 Nonomuraea sp. NPDC049784 | reverse complement strand
CGCTGGGCGCCCTGCCGGTGCCGCTGACCGACGGCCGGCTGGTGCGCGGGCCGCGGGGCACGCTGATCCTCACCGACGGCGGGGCGGAGCTGGACCTCACGCCGCTGGGGCTGCGCATCGTGCACCCCGAGGCGGCCCACCCCACGCTGCTCAGGCTGGGGGCGGCCGAGGCCACGCCACGCACGATCCTCGAAGACCCGCTGACCAAGGCCGCCGTGGCGCAGTCGCTCGACAGCCCCGACCCCGAGCTGGTGGCGCGGGCCGTGCTCTCGCTGGTGGAGGCGTCGGCGCTGGCGCCAGGCGAGGCGCCCTGGCTGGCCGAGCTGGCCCTGCGCGGCGCGGACGGCGAGCTCTACCCGGCCGGGGAGCTCATGCTGGCCGACGGAGCGCTGGCCGGGCTCCTGGAGCCCGACACGCATCTCGGGGTGGCCGCTTCCGAGCTGGAGGAGGAGTACGGCGCGCGGGTGCTGGCCGCGGCGGGCGTGCTCGACGGGTTCGCGATGGTGCACGAGGCCGACGTGCTGCTCGACCACGACGACTGCGACCATGACCTCGACGGCGAGGACGACTGGCTCGACCACGTGCTCGACCTGCTGCCCGAGCTCGGCGTGCCGCCGTTGGTGCCGGAGTTCCTGGCGGTGCGCGACCTGGAGCTCGTGGCTGACTGGCCGGCCGCCCTTGAGCTGCTGGCCCGCCCGCCGCTGCGTGCCGCCCTCCATCCGCTGCGGGTGGCCGGGGTGGAGGTGCCGTCCTATACGGCGTGGTGGCTCGCCAACCACCCGGTGCTGGGCGGGCGCAAGCCGCTGGAGCTGCGGCTCCCCGGGGCCGACCCGCTGCTCCAGGGCCTGTATGAGGACGCGCCCGCTGGGCTCGACGAGGCGGCCCTGTCCATGCTGGGGGTCCGTACGACGTTGCCGGAGCTGCTCGCGTCGCATGGCGGGCCCGAGGAGCTCCTTGACCTGATGGCCGACGACTCCGTCGAGGTGGACCGGGCGCAGCTCCGCGCCCTGTGGATCGCGCTGGCCGCCGTGGAGCCTTCTCGCGTGGCGCCGCCGTCCCGGGTGCGTGCGGTGCTGGCAGGCTCCATCGTGGTGGCCTCCGCGGACGACGCGGTGGTGGTGGAGGCGCCCGACCTGCTGCAGCTCGTGGCCGACCGGCCGCTGGTCCTGGCGCCGTACGATCTGGCGGAGTCCCTGTCGGAGCTGCTCGACCTGCCGCTCGCCGGGGAGCTGACGTCTGGGGAGGTCACCTCGCAGGGGCAGGTGCGTCCGGTGCCTTCCGCGGTGCTGGCCCTGCTGCCTGCGGCGCCGTCCACTTATGTGGAGCACGAGAAGCTGCTGGTGGATGGGGTGGAGTGCAGCTGGCGCTTCTTCGAGGGCGCGGTGCACTGCACGGGGCTCGACGGGCTCGCCCGCGGCCTGGCCTGGGCCACCGGCCAATGGAACGACCGCCTCGCGGTGGCGGCCCTCCTCCGCGACCCGGATTCGGTGCCGCTCCTCCTCGCCGAGTCCGACCTGTCCTGATCCTTTGCGCGGTCCTCGCTTTACGTCTGAGCCCCGTGCCCACCACCATCCTTTACGGCTGCGCACGGTGGGCACCACCCGCCGTCGTGGGTGACCGGCCCTCCAGGGAGACGGTTACCAGCCTCACCGCCGCCCCGCCGCAACGGCGCCCGCTTGACCGGCTTCTTCGGCCCTTCGGTCACCGCGAGCGCCGTGTCGCGGATCGTCAGGCGGCGCAGGTTGTTGATCGGGCAGGGACCTTGCCCTCCAGCAGGTACGCGTCCGCCGTCCGCATGATGCCGCCGATGACCACGATGGGTGCGGAGATGACGAATGTCAGTTCCGGCGTGGCCGGCGTACGAACCAGATGCCGAAGAGCCCGAACCCGACCCCCGTCAGGCAGGTCCAGATCCACCACGTGTTCTCCGGGGCGGGGCGGAAGATCAGCAGGACGACCAGCGCGACGGCCCAGAGCCCGGTGCCCACGGCGATGGCGGCGGTGTCGTTGGTCTTGATCGGCTCCGGATTGGGATGCCACTGCTGCTTCACGTTGTCCAGCCTAGCTTCCAATCGGGTCTCGATCTCATCACTGACTCTTTTCGCAGGTCACCACGACTGTCACTCTTCGCGTCGTGAGTGACACTCGTAATGCAATAGATCGTTTCTTCGCAATCTCCGCAAGAGGCTCAACACTCTCCCGTGAGGTCCGGGGAGGCCTGGCCACGTTCTTCACCATGGCCTACATCGTGGTGCTGAACCCCATCATCATTGCCAACGGCACGGACGTGGAGAACCAGGTCATCGGCGACGGCACGACGCCCAACGTGGCGCTCGTCGCCGCCGGGACGGCTTTCGTGGCAGGCGTGCTGACGATCCTCATGGGCGTCGTCGGCAAGGTGCCCTTCGCGATGGCGGCCGGGCTCGGGCTGAACGCCTTCGTCACCTTCAACATCGCCAAGGTGATGACCTGGGAGGAGGCCATGGGCCTGGTCTTCCTGGAAGGCGTCATCATCGCCATCCTGGTACTGACCGGGCTCAGAACGGCGGTCTTCCACGCCATCCCCGCCCAGCTCAAGACCGCCATCAGCGTCGGCATCGGCCTGTTCATCGCGTTGATCGGCTTCGTGGACGCCGGCTTCGTGCGGCGGGTGCCGGCCGGGCCGCCGCTGGAGATGGGCATCGGGGGCAACCTGACCTCGTGGCCGATCTTCGTGTTCGTGATCGGGCTGCTCGTCACGGCGACGCTGGTCGCGCGGAAGGTAAAGGGCGCCATCCTGATCGGCATCGTCGGCACCACCGTGCTGGCGATCATCGTGGAGGCCCTCACCAAGGCCGGCGCGTTCTCGGCCAAGAACCCGGGCGGCTGGCAGCTGAACGTCCCCACCCTCCCCCAAGAGATCTTCGGCTTCCACAACCCGCTCACGCTGTTCACGGAGTTCGACCCGTTCGGCGCGTTCAGCCGGGTGTCCGTGATCCTGGCCGTGCTGTTCGTCTTCACGCTGCTCATCACGGACTTCTTCGACACGATGGGCACCATCGTGGGCGTCGGCCGCCAGGCGGGTCTGGTGCAGGTGGACGGTACGCTGCCGCGTACCAGGGAGATCCTGCTCGTCGACTCGATCGGCGCGGCGGCCGGCGGCGCGGGCTCCGTCTCCTCCAACACCACCTACATCGAGTCGGCCGCAGGCGTCGGCGAGGGCGCGCGCACCGGTCTGGCCAGCGTGATCACCGGGTTGCTGTTCCTCGTGGCGATCTTCTTCGCGCCGCTCGTCACGGTCGTCCCGTACGAGGCCGCCACGCCCGCGCTGGTCGTCGTAGGCTTCCTGATGATGACCGCGATCCGCGACATCGACTGGAACGACTACGAGATCTCCATCCCGGCGTTCCTCACCATCGTCGTCATCCCGTTCACCTACTCGATCTCCAACGGCATCGGCGCCGGCTTCATCAGCTACGTGCTGATCAAGGCGGTGCGGGGCAAGGCGCGCGAGGTCCACCCGCTGATGTGGGTGGTCACGGCGCTGTTCATCCTGTACTTCGCGATCGGGCCGATCCGAACGCTGTTCGGAGTCTGAGAACGAGGGAAGAAGCCGCCCTGCGCGTGCGGGGCGGCTTCGAGGTACCAAGGAGGCAGGCGGATATTTGATTGGGGAAATATCTTGAGATGCCGTATAGTTAGCGAAGGTAATGACACATGCTAACCAACACCCAGCCCAAGACGGACCTGCGCAGCGACGCAGGCCTGGCTTCAGCCCTGCGCGTGTCAATGGCAAGGCTGACCAGGCGCCTACGACGACAGGCAGCGGCGCACTCGCTGACCCCCACACAGTTCGCGACGCTCGCCGCGGTGGAACGCCATTCCGGGATAACCCCCGGCGAATTGGCCGAGCTCGAGAAGGTACAGCCGCCCTCGATGACTCGCGTGATCGCCGCGCTCGAGGAGCGCGGTCTGGTGTCGCGCGGCCCGCACCCGACCGACCGGCGTCAGGTGACCGTGAACGTGACCGAGGCCGCCCAGAAGTTGCTGAAGGAGGAGCGGCGCCGCAAGGAGGCGTGGCTGACACAGCGACTGAAGGAGCTCACACCGGAGGAGCGGTCGATCCTCAGGCAGGCGGCACCGATCCTGGAGAAGCTCAGCAGGATATAGAGCCCGAAGAACCCAAGACCGGGATGTTCCGGTCTCTCAAGGTTCGTAACTATCGCATGTTCGCAGCCGGGGGCACCGTCTCCAACGTCGGCACCTGGCTGCAGCGCACCGCCCAGGACTGGCTGGTGCTCGATCTGACCCACGGCAGCGCGGCGGCACTCGGAACGGCGACCGCGCTGCAGTTCCTGCCGATGCTGCTGTTCGGGATGTTCGGCGGCGTGCTCGCCGACCGCTACCCCAAGCGGCCCATCCTCGTCGCCGCCCAGTCGCTGATGGCCACGCTGGCCCTCACGATCGGCGTGCTGACCATGACGGGCGCGGCCCAGGTCTGGCACGTGTACGTGATGGCGTTCGTGCTCGGCATGATCTCCTGCGTCGAGGTGCCGACGCGGCAGGCGTTCGTGGTCGAGATGGTCGGCCGGCAGGACCTGCCCAACGCGATCGCGCTGAACAGCTCCATCTTCAACCTCGCCCGCGTGGTCGGCCCGGCGCTGGCCGGTGTGCTGATCTACGTGCTCGGCGGTACGGGGCCCATCTTCCTGATCAACGCGCTGACCTTCGGCGGGGTGATCTCGAGCCTGGTCTTCATGCGGACGTCCGAGCTGAACCCCTCCGCGCCCGTGCCCCGGGCCAAGGGGCAGCTCCGCGAGGGGCTCCGGTACGTGATCCAGCGCGAAGAGCTGCTCATGCCGGTGCTGCTGATCGGGTTCGTGTCGATGTTCTCGCAGTCGTTCTCGATGTCGATCGCGCTGATGGCGCGCGAGGAGTTCGGTGCGGGGGCGTCCTCGTTCGGGCTGGCCTCCAGCATGTTCGCGGTGGGGGCGCTCGGCGGCGCGCTGCTCGCGGCGCGCCGGGCGCGGCTGACACGGAAGGTGCTGATGGCGGGGGCGCTCGGCTTCGGGCTCTTCCAGATCGCCACCGGGCTGGCCCCGTTCTACCCCGTCTACCTGCTGCTGCTGATCCCGACCGGGATCGCGCTGATCACCATCAACACGGCCGCGAACGCCAGCGTCCAGATCGCCACGTCGCCGGACATGCGGGGGCGCGTCATGGGGATCTACATGCTGGTGTTCACCGGCGGGGCTCCCGTGGGCGCGCCGCTGATCGGGTGGCTGTCCGAACTGGGCGGTCCGCGGACGGGCGTGATCCTGTCCGGCGTGCTGGTCCTGGTCGGCACCGGGCTGGCCGTGCTGATGACGCGTCTGATCCGCACCCGGGTCGCCACCAAACCCGCACTCGCCGTCGCCTGAGCCCGGGGGCACTCGCCCCGGGGCTTGAGCCATGTGAGGCTCCGTGCGTGGCCCCTCTCCGGTGAGGCTGGGCGGCGGCGGGGGAGAATCGGGTGGTATGAGGCTCTTTGCAGCGCTGGTGCCGCCCGACGAGGTGCTGGACGAGATCTCGAGCGCCATCGCCCCGCACGTCGGACAGGTGCCGGGGCTGCGCTGGCCCGATCGGGCCACCTGGCACATCACGCTGGGCTTCTTCGGCGAGGTGCCCGAGGGGGTGCTGCCGGAGCTGGAGGAGCGCCTGGCCCGCGCCGTACACCGCTACAGCGTGCTCGACCTGGCCTTCGAGGGCTTCGGCGCCTTCTCGTCCGCACGCCGGGCCAGGGTCTTCTGGGTGGGCGTCACCGGCGACTCCATGTCCAGGCTGGCCGACTCGGTCAAGGCGGGCGCGCGGCGGGCCGGAGCCGTACAGACCGATGAGAAGCGGTTTCACCCGCACCTCACGCTCGCTCGCGCCAAGACGGAGACGGACCTCCGCCCGCTGGTGGAGTCGCTGTCCGGGTTCAGCGGCTCGCCGTGGCGGGCAGAGCACGTCCGTCTCGTCCGCAGTCACACCGGGCCCAAGGTGAGGTACGAGTCACTCGCCGAATGGGCGCTGGCACCCGACGGGCGGGGCTAGGCTCCAGGTCGTGGATCGTCCTCGCCCGTGGCTGCTGCCCGTCGTGCTCGGCCTGCTGCTGCTCATCGTCGTGCTCGGCGCGCTGCTGACCTGACGATGAAAAACCTGCTAAGTGGACTGCCGCTACGGCCTTGACCCGGCGCGACAGTAGGGCGGCGGTCCAACGAGCAGGTTTTTGTCGGGGAGCGCCGCAGGCTACCAGGCGTAGTCCTCCGGGGCCGTCTTGTGGCCGGGGAAGATCTCGTCGAGCCGGGCCAGGGCGGCCTCGTCGAGGTCGATCTCCAGGGTGCGCAGGCTGCCCTCGAGCTGCTCCAGGGTCCGCGGGCCGATGATCGGCGCGGCGACCGCCCGCTGCTTGAGCAGCCAGGCCAGGGCCACGTACGCCGGGTCCTCGCCCAGCTCGTCGCAGAGCTTCTCGTACTGCTCGATCTTGTCGCGGTGCTTCTCGAGCTGCTTGACCATGTGGTCGGCGGCCGAGCGGCCCTTGTCGATCTTGCGCAGCACACCGCCGAGCAGGCCGCCGGCCAGCGGGCTCCACGGGATCACACCGAGCCCGTAGTCCTCGCACGCGGGCAGCACTTCCAGCTCGACCGTGCGGGTGAGCAGGTTGTAGTGGGACTGCTCGCTGATGAGGCCGTTGACGTTACGCCGGGCGGCCGACTCCTGGGCCTTGGCGATGTGCCAGCCGGCGAAGTTGGACGACCCGACGTAGATGATCTTGCCCTGCTGGCGCAGGACGTCCATCGCCTCCCAGAACTCCTCGTACGGGGTGTCCCGGTCGACGTGGTGCGCCTGGTAGATGTCGATGTAGTCGGTCTGCAGGCGCTTCAGCGAGGCGTCGCAGGCCTTGCGGATGTTGAGCGCGGACAGCTTCTGGTCGTTGGGCCAGTCGCTCATCTTGCCGTTGAGCTTGGTCGCGATGACGGTCTTCTCCCGGCGCCCACCGCCCTGGGCGAACCACCGGCCGATGATCTGCTCCGTGATGCCCTCGCCCAGCTTCCATCCGTAGACGTTGGCTGTGTCGAAGAAGTTGATCCCCAGGTCGAGAGCCCTGTCCATGATCGCGAAGGAGTCTTCCTCCGAGGTCTGCGGGCCGAAGTTCATGGTGCCGAGGCAGAGCGGGCTCACCTGGAGGCCGCTGCGTCCGAGGTTGACGTATTCCATGACTCAACCCTAAAGACCTGGAGTGCGCTCCAGGCCATACACTAAGTTCATGATCTCGAATGGAGCGCTGCGGGAAACCCGCGCTTCATGATCGCTTTACTCCGGGCCGCCGTGCCGCTCTTCCTCGCGATGATCGCGGGCACGGTCGGGTCGCTGGTGGTCACCTCGGTGCTCGGCAAGCATGACACCGTCACCCTCGCCGCGTTCGCGGTCGTGACCGCCGTGCTCAATCCGGCCAGCACCGCGGTGGCGGGCGCGCTGCGCGGGCTCGGGCCGTTCATCGCCCCCTACCGGGACGACCCGGCGAGTGCTGTGCCGATCGTGCGGGACGCGCGCTGGCTAAGCCTCACGATCGGCGTGGCCGGCGCGCTCGCCGTGATCTGCGTGCCGCTGCTCGCCGGCGCCACCGGGGTGCCCGGCGAGGTGGTGCGTGAGATGGGCCTGCTGCCGTGTCTCCTCGCGCTGTATCTCCTCGTCTTCGCCTCCACCGGTGGCGCGAGCACCATCCTGATCGGGCTCGGGCGCAGCCGTAACGTGCTCTGGCCGACCCTGGTCTCGGGTGCGACGCTGGGCGTTCTCACCGTCGCGCTCGTGCCGCCGCTGGGGCTGACCGGGGTGGGCCTCGCGTATCTGATCGCGGGCACGGCGGCGGCGGGCGTGGCCACCTTCAACGTGCGGCGCGCGCTGGGGCGGTCCGTCGGGCAGGCCAGGCCCAGGATCGCCGAGATCGTCAACCTGGCCAAGGTGAGCATCCCGCTGGCCGGCACCGTGCTGATCAAGTTCGGCGTGCTCGGGGTCGTCACCTTCGCCGCGAGCACCACGAACACGCGCGACACCGCTGCCCACGCGGTGCTGACCACGCTCACCGGCTTCATCATGCTGGCCTCGCTCTCCGTTGCCCAGGCCTCCGTGCCGGAGGTGGCCCGCGCCTCCGACGCGGCGGAGGCGCGGCGGGCCGCCCGGACCGCGGCCCTGCTCGCCCTGACGGGGTCGCTCGTCGGTGCCGTTCTGCTGCTCGTGTTCGGGGATTGGCTGCTGGGGCTGTTCAGCGACGACGCCGCGGTGCGGGAGCGCGTGCTGGGGCTGCTGCCGCTGATGCTGCTGTCGTCGGTGCTCGACGGGACCCAGGCGGTGCAGGGCATCGGCCTCACCGCCCTCAAGCGGTCCGCGTCGAGCCTGGGCTATTTCGCGATCGGGTACGGGCTGCTGGTCGTGGCCGCCGTACCCGTGGCCAGGACCTGGGGGATCACGGGCCTGTGGATGGCCATGGCGGTGGCCAACGGGCTCCTGGTGGTGCTCCAGGGCACCGGCTTCCACCGCCACAGCGCCAAGGTCGGCTCAGAGGTCAGCAGTAGCACCGCCCTGCCCCGGTGACGTGGGTGGGGCCTCTCCTTTCACCGGCGGACACGAGTGGCGGCGTCGGAAGCCGGCACGTGGGGCATGATGTCCGCGTGGGGGATGTCGTTTTTCGGGCGCTGGGGGCTGTTGTGGCGGCGGCCTGCGTGCTGCTCGCCTTTCCCGCCCAGGCGACGGCGGACGACGGGCAGAAGCAGCTCTTCACTTTCAAGGACCCCCGGATCACGGAGTCGAGCGGCCTGGCCGTCTCGCCGACGCACGACGGCATCTACTACACGCACAACGACAGCTCCGCCGCCCCGACCTTCTATGCCGTGGACGGTAAGGGCCGGACGAGGGCCACCTTCCAGGTACGGGGCGCCCAGGCCAGGGACTGGGAGGCCATGGCCGCGACCAAGGACCCGGCGACAGGGCGGGGCGTGCTCTGGTTCGCCGACATCGGCGACAACCTCGACGGGGCGTGGCCGGACGTCTCCATCTACCGGGTGATGGAGCCGCAGACCCTCGGAGACGCCACGTTGCCCGCGACCCGCTACCGCTTCCGCTACGCCGACGGCGGCCGCAACGCCGAAGGCATCATGATCAACCCTCGGACGGGCCGCCTCTGCGTGGTGTCCAAGGAGTTCGCGGGGTCGGTCTACGCCGCGCCGAAGAAGCTCCGTACCGACAAGACGAACGTCCTGCGCAAGGTGGCCTCCGCCCCTCTCATGGCCACGGACGCCGCCTACGCCTCCGACGGCTCCTCGTACGTCATCCGCACGTACTTCTCGGCCACCCTCTACCGCCCATCGGGCGAGATGATCAGCAGGGTGTCCATGCCGGAGCTGAAGCAGGCGGAGTCGATCGCGTACACAGCCGACGGCAAGGCCCTCCTCACGGGCACGGAGGGCCCCCGCAGCCCGGTCTACCGCGTCCCGCTCCCGGACAACGCCCGCTCGACCACCACTCCCAGCCCCACGTCGTCCACTCCCACGAAGAACACGACCCCCGCCTCACACACGGCCGCCGACTCGGGCCAGGCACGTGCGGCCGGGACGGGCTTCACGGCCAAGAACATCCTGATCTGGCTCGCCGCCGCCGCGACGGCCCTGGGCACCATCAGCTTCATCGCCCGCCGCACCCGCTGACTCCGCCTCCACGAAGACGCGGTGACCAAAGGGGCGAAGAAACCGGTCAAGCGGGCGCCGTTGCGGCGGGGCGGCGGTGAGGCTGGTAACCGTCTCCCTGGAGGGCCGGTCACCCACGACGGGGGGTGGTGCCCACCGTGCACAGCCGTAAAGGATGGTGGTGGGCAGGGGGCGCAGACGTAGAGGTGGGACGGTGCTTAAGAGAGGCGCATGGTGAAAAGGTCGCCTCGGAGGGCGCGTTCGACGACTTCGATGGAGCGGGACAGTCGCACCAGACGTGGCCCCTCCTCCCGGTACGCGTCCAGAACCGCCTCGATGGCGTGCGGCGGCAGGTGCCCCTTGAGGTCGACTGCCGCCCCGCGGTAACCGGCCCGGGCGGCCTCGACGGCGGAGGTGACGTGGTGGCGGGCCATGCTGGCGAGCGCCACCGGATGCCGTCTGAGCACCTCATACGCCCGATAGTCCGGCGGCACCGTGTCGAGGAGCCAGGCCACTGCCGACGTCTCCCAGTCGGGAACGCTGGGCGGACGGACCTCGGCGGGCCACTCTGGCGGGACGTACATGGAGACATCGTACTCATGTTCGATTCGTCCGGATATGGCGGGGACGGCCGGTTAGCCGGAAAATCGTCAATGTGACGGAGAAGATCGGGGTCGTGGGAGCCGGCATCGTCGGCCTGGCTGTGGCGCGCGAACTGGCGAAGGTCAGGGGCGCCGAGGTGACCGTGCTGGAGAAGGAGTCGCGCGTCGGTGCCCACCAGACCGGGCACAACAGCGGGGTCGTCCACGCGGGCATCTACTACCCGCCGGGCTCGCTCAAGGCCAGGCTGTGCCGCGAGGGCGTGGCGCTGCTCAAGGAGTACTGCGCCGCGAACGCGCTGCCGTACGACGAGGTCGGCAAGCTGGTCATCGCGAGCACCCGTGCCGAGCGGCCGCTGCTGAGCGCGCTGGCCGAGCGGGCGCGTGCCAACGGCGTGCCCGGCATCGCCGAGCTCGACGGGCTCGCCCTGCGCGAGATCGAGCCGCACGCGGTCGGCGTCGGCGCGATCCATTCGCCGCACACGGCGATCTGCGACTTCCCTGCCGTCGCCCGCCGCCTCGCGCTTGATGTGGCGGAGATGGGCGGTTCTGTACGTCTTTCGCACCCGGTCAGGGGGATCAGAGAGCGTGCAGGAAAAGTCGAGGTGGTGGCGGCGAGGCGGAAGTTCACCTTCGACCGCCTGGTGGTCTGCGGCGGGCTGGGCACCGACACGGTGGCCGAGATGGCGGGGCATCCGGGTGATGTGCGGATCGTCCCGTTCAGAGGGGAGTTCTACGCGCTCAGAGATGTGGCAAAGGATCTCGTGCGCGGGCTGATCTATCCGGTGCCGGATCCGCGGTACCCGTTCCTCGGGGTGCATCTGACGCGCCAGATCGACGGCGGGGTGCTGGTGGGGCCGAATGCGGTGCTCGCCCTGGCCTACGAGGGGTACAGGTGGCGAAATATCGGTAATGTGAGGCAAATCCTCGGCTGGCCGGGCACGCTCCGCATGGCCAGGGCACACTGGCGCACCGGGCTCAAGGAGGCGTACGGATCGCTCGTCAAGAGTGCGTTCCTCAGCGGAGCCCGCCGCTACGTCCCCGAGCTCAGCGCCGCCGACCTCGTACGGGCCCCCGGCGGCGTCCGCGCCCAGGCCGTCTCCAGGGACGGCCACCTGCTCGACGACTTCGTGGTGGACGTGCACGGCAACATCGTCCTGGTGCGCAACGCGCCCTCGCCCGCGGCCACCTCCAGCCTGGCAATTGCCCGGCATATCGCCGGAATTGTCCCAGCACCCGTCTGATGAGGGCATCCTTGAATGTGATGGAATCACGCCTGCTGATAGTCGAGGACGACCCGAACATCCTCGAGCTCCTCGCCGCGAGCCTCAGGTTCGCGGGTTTCGACGTGACCACCGCGAAGAGCGGCCACGATGCCGTCGCCGCCGTGCAACGGCACCGCCCTGATCTCGTCGTGCTCGACGTGATGCTTCCGGACCTGGACGGGTTCGAGATCGTCAGGCGGCTGCGCGGCGGCGGGCTGCACACGCCCGTGGTGTTCCTCACCGCCCGTGACGAGACCGAGGACAAGATCCGCGGGCTCACGATCGGCGGCGACGACTACGTGACCAAGCCGTTCAGCCTGGAGGAGGTGGTCGCCAGGATCCACGCGGTCCTGCGCCGTACGAGCGGCGACCTCCCGGCGGCCCCGCCGCGGCTGACGTTCGCCGACATCGAGCTGGACGAGGAGAGCCACGAGGTGTGGCGCGGGGGCAACGCGGTGGCGCTGTCGCCGACCGAGTTCAAGCTGCTGCGCTACTTCATGACGAACGCCGGCCGCGTCCTGTCCAAGCCGCAGATCCTCGACCACGTGTGGGACTACGACTTCCGGGGCGAGGTGGGCATCGTCGAGTCGTACGTGTCCGTGCTGCGCCGGAAGATCGACAACCGCAGCCCCCGGCTCATCCACACCCTGCGCGGTGTCGGATACGTGCTACGCCTGCCGCCGAGTCCCTGATGCGCCGCCTGCCGCTGCGGATCAAGCTCATCGCGTCGATGCTGGCACTGCTCGGGTTCGGGCTGACCTTCATCGGTCTGGTGAGCGTCTCGGTACTGCACGGCTACCTCATGGATCGGGTGGACAGCCAGCTCACCCTGCTCAGCGCCCGCATGGTCAAGAAGGTCAAGAGCGACTGGCGGAACAGCAGGGAGACCACCGACCGGCCGATCCTCATCGAGTCCGATGCGATCGCCCTCGTCAAGGAGCCGGGCGGCCAGTTCGTGCCGATGCTGACCGACCGCGACGTGGACGTGAAACCGAAGCCGGTGCTGTCGCCCTCGCCGAACTCGGAGCCGTACACCGCGCGCGCCGTCAGTGGCGACGGCGAGTGGCGAGTGCTGGAGAGCACCGTCCAGCGGCGCACGCTCTTGGTCGCGGTGGACATGGAGGAGGTCGACGCGATCACCAGGCGGCTCATCCTCATCGAGCTCCTGGGCGGTGGCGGCATCCTGCTCCTGCTGGCCGTCGTGGGCGTCACCATCGTGCGGCGGAGCATGCGCCCGCTCGGCCAGATCGAACGCACGGCCGAGGCCATCGCCGACGGAGAGCTGGGCCGCCGGGTGCCGGACGCCGACCCGCGTACCGAGGTCGGACGCCTGGCCAGATCCCTGAACGGGATGCTCGCCCAGATCGAGAGCGCGTTCGCGGCGAGGTCGGCGTCCGAGACGGCGGCCCGCCGCTCCGAGGACCGCATGCGCCAGTTCGTCGGCGACGCCTCGCACGAGCTGCGCACCCCCCTGACCTCGATCCGTGGATTCGCCGAGTACGCCAGGCAGAACCCCAGCGCCGACCCCGCCGAGCTGATGCAGCGCGTGGAGAAGGCCGCGGGCCGGATGAGCCTGCTGGTGGACGACCTGCTGCTGCTGGCCAGGGTGGACCAGCAGCGGCCGCTCAAGATGCGCCCGGTGGACATGCTGGCCCTGGCCGCGGACGCCGTGCAGGACGCCAGGATCCTCGCGCCCGACCGGATCATCAAGCTGGACGTGGTCGGCGGCGCGGCCCTGATCGTCTCGGGCGACGAGGTACGCCTGCGCCAGGTCATCAGCAACCTCGTCAGCAACGCGATCATCCACACCGAGCCCGGCTCGCCGATCATCGTCCGGGCCGGAGCGGGCGCGGAGAAGTTCTTCTTCGAAGTGGTCGACCAAGGCCCGGGGCTCACCCCCGAACAGGTCGAGCACGTCTTCGAGCGCTTCTACCGCGCCGACTCCGCCAGGTCGCGCCGCCGTTCCGGTGAGGACAGGGGCAGCGGGCTCGGCCTGGCCATCGTGCAGGCACTCGTCCACGCGCACGGCGGCACGGTGACGCTGGACAGCTCGCTGGAAGGCGGCTCCACCTTCCGGGTGGAACTCCCACTCGCCTTGGAGTGAGCCTTCAGCTAACCCTCAGGTGGCTGAGTCAGTCTGGAGAGGTGACGAAACCCGAGGCGCTGATCATGGTGGTGGACGACGAGCCCAGCATCAGGGATCTGCTGTCCGCCAGCCTGCGCTTCTCCGGGTTCGAGGTGCTGACCGCCGCCGACGGGCAGGAGGCCGTGGAGGTGGCCGATCGGGCCTCGCCCGATCTCGTGGTGCTCGACGTGATGCTGCCGGATCTGGACGGGTTCGAGGTGGCCAAGCGGATCGACGCCCCCGTGCTGTTCCTGACCGCCCGCGGCGACACCGAGGACAAGATCGCGGGGCTGCGGGTCGGCGACGACTACGTCACCAAGCCGTTCAGCCTGGAGGAGGTGCAGGCCAGGATCCGGGCGGTCCTGCGGCGCACGCGCGGGGAGGGCGCGCCAGCCAGCAAGCTCAAGGTGGCCGACCTGGAGCTGGACGAGGACGCCCGCGAGGTGTGGCGGGCCGGCCGGCAGGTACGCCTGTCGCCGACGGAGTTCAAGCTGCTGCACTACTTCATGGTCAACGCGGGCCGCGTCCTGTCGAAGGCGCAGATCCTCGACCACGTGTGGAACTACGACTTCGGCGGCGACGCCGGCGTCGTCGAGTCGTACGTCTCCTACCTCAGGCGCAAGGTGGACGACGTCGAGCCGCGGCTCATCCACACCCTCCGCAGCGTCGGCTACGTGCTGAGGGAGCCACCAGCGGGCTGATCGCGCCGCGGTGGTCCGCTGAACGCGGCCCACCCTGGGTAGCTTGAGCTTATGGACCTGCTGGCAGCGTTGGAGGCGCTGCGTCGGCCGCTGGATCGCGAGCTGTTCCCGCTGGCGGTCGGCGAGGCGGCGAGTGACCGGCGCGCGCTGCGCGAGCTCGCCGGACAGCTCGACGACTACCTGCTGCCCCGGCTGCGCGCCCTCGACGCGCCGCTGCTGGCCGTCGTCGGCGGGTCCACGGGGGCGGGCAAGTCCACGCTGGTCAACTCGCTGGTCGGGGCCGACGTGACCGAGCCCGGCGTGCTGCGCCCCACCACGCTGGTGCCCACGCTCGTGGTCAGCCCGGCCGACCGCGCCTGGTTCATGGGCCAGAACGTGCTGCCCGGCCTGTCCCGCGCCACGGGCACCGGGCCCGGGGCGCTGCGGGTGGTCACATCGGAGGCTCTGGGCGCCGGTCTCGCGCTGCTCGACGCGCCCGACATCGACTCCGTGGTGGTCGCCAACCGGCAGCTCGCCGCCCAACTGCTGGCCGCCGCCGATCTGTGGCTGTTCGTCACGACCGCCGCCCGGTACGCGGACGAGGTGCCGTGGAGCTTCCTGCGCTCCGCCCGCGAACGCAGCACCGCCCTGGCACTCGTACTCGATCGGGTGCCCCCTGACGCGGCCGGGCCCGTCTCTCGCGACCTCTCCCGCCTCCTCGCCGAGAACGGCCTCGAAGGCACCCTGCTGTTCATCGTCCCTGAGACCGCGATCCCCTCCGAGAGGGCCAGGCTGCCCTCGGACACCGTGCGACCCATCTCCTCCTGGCTCACCGGGCTGGCCGCCGACGCCGCGGAGAGATCCCGCGTCGTACGCCAGACGCTGTCGGGAGCGCTCGACAGCCTGTCCACTCGGGTCCCCGCGCTGGCCGAGGCCGTCGAACGCCAGCAGGGCGCCTTCGAGGGCCTGCGGTCCATCGTGGCGGGCGCCTACGCGGGCGGGATGGCCGACTTCGACGCGGGCATGCGTGACGGGTCGCTGCTGCGAGGCGAGGTGCTGGCCCGTTGGCAGGACTTCATCGGCACCGGCGACCTCATGCGCACCCTGGAGAGCCGGGTCGGCTGGCTGCGCGACAGGATCGTCGGCTTCTTCACGGGGCGGGTGCCGGAGCTCCAGCTCAGGGACGCCTTGGAGAGCGGGGTTGAGGCGCTCATCAGGGGTGCCGCCGATGGGGCCGCCGAGCGTGCCCTGGAAGGCTGGTCCGCCGCGCCCGGCGGCCCCGGCCTGCTGGAACGGCTCGGGCCCATGGAGTCCGCCCGCCTCGGCCGCGCCTCGCCCGACCTGGGCAAGCGCTCTGAGGCGGCGGTCCGCGGGTGGCAGGAGTACGTCCTGGACCTCGTACGGGAGGAGGGCGCCGAGCGGCGGACGGCCGCCCGCGTGGCGTCGTTCGGGGTGAACGGGGCTGGGCTGCTGCTCATGCTGGGCGCGTTCGCCTCGACGGGCGGGCTGACCGGGATCGAGGTCGGCATCGCGGGCGGGACGAGCCTGCTGTCGCAGAAACTGCTCGAGGCCGTCTTCGGGGACCAGGCGGTCCGCACGTTGACCGTGGCGGCGCGGGCGGATCTGCGGGATCGGGTGCGGATCCTGCTGGATGAGGAGTCGTACCGGTTCACGGCCCAGCTGGAGGCGGTGGAGCCGCCCAGCGGGACGGCGAACGCGCTGCGGGCGGCGGCTGAGCGCATCCACATCCACCGCGCGGAGCTCCCTGCCTCCGCCGAAGGGGAGTGACGATGAAGCTGCTGCGCCGCAAGGAAGGCCCGTCCCTCGACTCCCGGCTGGCGGCCCTGCTCGAGGCGGCCTCGCTGGCCGAGGGGCGGCTGGGCGAGGAACTGGTCTCCAGCGCATGCGCGGTCGCGGAACGCGCCGGGGCTCGCCGTACCCTCTCGATCGACCACACGGTGGCCGCGCTCGCGGGGGCGACGGGCAGCGGCAAGTCGTCGCTCTACAACGCCCTGGCCGGAGAGGACCTGGCGGCGGTGGGTGTCGTACGGCCCACCACCTCGACCGCCCAGGCAGCGCTGTGGGACGGCGAGGGCTCCGGCCCGCTGCTGGACTGGCTGGACATCCCCCAGCGCCACTCCGCCACCCCCGTCCCCGACTTGTCCGGACTTATCCTCCTGGACTTGCCCGACCACGACTCCATCCAGCTCTCCCACCGCCTGGAGGTGGACCGCCTGGTGGAGCTGGTGGACCTGCTGGTCTGGGTGGTGGACCCGCAGAAGTACGCCGACGCCGCCCTCCACGAGCGCTACCTCCGCCCGCTGGGCGCCCATCGGGACGTGATGCTGGTGGTGCTCAATCAGACGGACCGCCTCCCTGAGCACGCGGTGGACCGCTGCCTGGGAGACCTGCGCCGTCTCCTGGACGAGGACGGCCTGACAGGCGTCCCCGCACTCGCCGTCTCCGCCCGGACCGGGGCCGGTCTGGCGGAGCTCCGAGCACTCCTCGCCGACCGCGTCGCACATCGAAACTCCTGGTCCACTCGTCTGGCCGCGGACATCACCACCGCCGCCACCCACCTGGCAGGACAGGTGACGGACGGCGGCGCGGCGAGCCGGGCGGTGGAGGGCGGCGCGAGGCGGACGGCGGGGATGGATCGAGCGCTCACGGAGGCGCTTTATGAGGCGGCCGGGGTGCCGCTGGTCGTGGAGGCCGTCGCCAAGGGGCACCGGCACCGTGCGGTCGTCGCCACCGGATGGCCCGTCACCCGCTGGATCCGGAAACTCAGGCCCGACCCGCTCCGCAGACTGCGCATCGGCACCACCGCCTCGGCAGACAGGCGACCGGGCGGGGCGCCGAACGGGCCGGCCGGTCGGTCGCCGCGGGCCGAGATCGTCGGTCGTACCTCCGTGCCCGCGGCCTCGGCCGTGCAGAAGGCGAAAGTCGAGACGGCGATCAGGGACGTCGGTGAGGCAGCCGCGGCAGGACTGTCCGGCCTGTGGGCGGCGGCGGTGCGGCAGGCGGCGCGGTCCCGCTCCCAGGAGCTGGCCGACACGGTGGACAGGGCGGTGGCCACGACGTCCGTCCGCGCCACCAGGCGCCCCAGGTGGTGGCGGGTCGTGAACGGCCTGCAGTGGCTGGTGTTCGCGGCCATGCTGGCGGGTGCCCTGTGGCTGGGCGTGCTGTTCGCGATGGACTACCTGCGCCTGCCCCAGCCGCCGCTCCCGACCCTGGGCGCGGTGCCGTGGCCGACGGTGTTGCTGCTGGGCGGGGCACTCGCGGGCGTGCTGATCGCGTTGTTGTCGCGGCTGGCCGCGTGGGCGGGCGGAAGGAGAAGGGCCAGGCGTACGGCCAGAGCCCTGCGTACGGCCATCGGCCAGGTGGGCGACGAGCTCGTGCTGGCTTCCGTAAGAGCGGAGCTCGACCGGTACGCCCGCTTCACCGAGGCACTCAACCTGGCCCGAGCCCTGGACCGCCCGTGAGGGGCCGCGCCGGAGCAGCACGGCCGCCATCACCGTCGCCCCTCGGGAACGTCGTCGGGTAAGCCGAGACGTTTCACTCGGTCCCGAGTGAGCCGGCGATCGTGCGCAGCGACGACAGGAGCGGGCGCAGGAGGGGATGGGCGTCGGCGCCGCGGCGTATGGCGGCGAAGACGCGGCGCTCGGGCCCCGGCGTCTGGCGGACCACGACCCCCGCCAGCGCCATGTCACGCAGGGCCAGCCGCGGCACGAGAGCCACCCCCGCCCCTGCCCCGACCAGGGCGACCACGGCGCGGAAGTCGTCGGAGCAGTGCGCGAGGTTCGGCGTGAAACCCGCCTGCCGGCACGCGAACGTGATCACGTCGTGCACCGGGTTGCCCGGATACGGCCCGATCCAGGTCTCGGAGGCGAGCGAGGTCAGGGTCGCCGACTTGGCCAGGGGGTGCTCGTGGGGAAGCACCAGGTCGAACGGCTCGGCGTACAGCGGCAGACGCGACAGCCGCCGGTCGGCCGCGTCGGGGGCGCCCCGGTACTCGACCGTGATGGCCAGGTCGGCCTCGCCGTCCAGCAGCATGGCCAGGCTGTGGTCGCCCTCGGCGTCCAGCACGCGTACGTGCACGCCGGGAGAGGCGGAACGCAGGACGGCGATGGCAGGGGAGAGCACCGCGCTGATCGCGGTGGCGAAGCAGGCCACCGTGACCTCGCCCGCCTCGCCCGTGGTGTACGCGGCCACCTCGGCCTCGGCGCGTTCGAGCTGGGCGAGGACCTCGTTGGCGTGGCCGACCATGATCTTGCCGACGGCGGTGAGGTGCACGCCGCGCCCGTCACGGGTGAACAGCCGGTGGCCCACCTCGTGCTCCAGGGCGACGAGCTGCTGGGACACCGCCGACGGGGTGAGGTGCAGCGCGGCCGCCGCGGCGGTGACCGTGCCGTGGTCGGCCACCGCCCGCAGCGTGCGCAACCGCCGCGTGTCTATCACGCGGTGAGCATACTCATTGCGGGCATGAGCATTTGCCCTGAGAGCAGCCGTTCGCGTAGCGCCGAGCGCGGGTCCGGCAACCTGCGGCCGCGTCAGCCCCGTGCCTGGATGAAGGCCTGGACCGCGCGGTCGACGTCCTCCGGCGAGTGGGCGGCGGACAGCTGGACGCGGATCCTGGCCTGGCCGTGCGGCACGACGGGGAACGAGAAGCCGATGACGTAGATGCCCAGGTCGAGCAGTCGTTCGGCCATGGCCGCGGCCTCGGCGGCGTCACCGATCATGACGGGCACGATCGGATGGTCGCCGGGCAGGATGTCGAACCCGGCCTTGGTCATCTCGCTGCGGAACCGCGCGGTGTTGGAGCGGAGCTGCTCACGGGCCTCGTTCGAGGTCTCCAGCAGGTCGAGGATGCGCAGCGACGCCGAGGCGATGACGGGGGCGAGCGAGTTGGAGAACAGGTACGGGCGCGAGCGCTGGCGCAGCAGCTCGCAGATCTCCTTGCGGGCCGAGACGTAGCCGCCGCTGGCCCCGCCGAGCGCCTTGCCCAGCGTGCCGGTGATGATGTCGATCCGGTCGGTGACGCCGTGCAGCTCGGGCGTGCCGCGGCCGGTGGGCCCGACGAAGCCCACGGCGTGGGAGTCGTCGACCATCACCATGGCGTCGTACCGCTCGGCCAGGTCGCAGATGTCCCGCAACGGCGCGAGATATCCGTCCATGGAGAACACGCCGTCGGTCACGATCAGCCGCCGCCGCGCCTCCGACGCCTCCTTCAGCCTGGACTCCAGCTCGGCCATGTCGCGGTTGGCGTAACGGAAGCGCTGGGCCTTGGAGAGCCTGATGCCGTCGATGATGCTGGCGTGGTTGAGCGCGTCGGAGATCACCGCGTCCTGGGAGTCGAGCAGGGTCTCGAAGACGCCGCCGTTCGCGTCGAAGCACGAGCTGTAGAGGACGGTGTCCTCCATGCCGAGGAAGTCCGACAGGCGCGTTTCGAGCTCCTTGTGCACCTCCTGGGTGCCGCAGATGAACCGTACGGACGCCATGCCGAACCCCCACCGGTCCAGCGCCTCCTTCGCGGCCTCGATCACGGTGGGGTTGTCGGCGAGGCCGAGGTAGTTGTTGGCGCAGAAGTTCAGGACCTCGCGCCCGGCCACGCCCACCGACGAGCTCTGCGGGGTGCTGATCACGCGCTCGGGCTTGAGCAGCCCGGCCTCGGTGATCTCTTCGAGAGTCTCACGCAGCTGCTGGCGCACGTTGGCGAACATCAGGCACTCCTGTTCATGGTCGCGGCCGCTTCGGCCTCCGTTGGCTCGTCCCTCGCTCTCTCCGGCCGAGCTCCTCCGCTCCAGTCAAGAATGACCTTGCCCGTCCGGCCGCTGGCGGCCGTGTCGAAGGCGGCGTCGAAGTCTTGGTACGGGAACCTGTCGGTGATCACAGGGGAGAGGTCGAGACCCTTTTCCAGCAGGACGGACATGTTGTACCAGGTCTCGTACATCTCCCGGCCGTACACGCCCTTGATCGTGATCATGGACGTCACGACGGTCGCCCAGTCGATCGCGAACTCCTCCGAGGGCAGCCCGAGCATGGCGATCTTCCCGCCGTGGGTCATGTTCGCGATCATGTCGCGCATGGCCCGCGGGTTGCCGGACATCTCCAGCCCCACGTCGAAGCCCTCGCGCATGTGGAGCTGACGCATGCCGTCGGCGATCGACGACCTGGAGACGTTCAGGGCGAGGGAGACGCCGAGCTTGCCGGCCAGGTCGAGGCGCTCGTCGCTGACGTCGGTGATCATCACGTTGCGCGCGCCCACGTGCGTGGCCACGGCCGCGGCCATCAGCCCGATCGGGCCCGCCCCGGTGATCAGCACATCCTCGCCGACCAGGGGAAACGACAGGGCCGTGTGTACGGCGTTCCCGAACGGGTCGAAGATGGCCGCCACGTCGGGGTGGACCGGGACCCGGTGCACCCAGACGTTGGAGGCGGGCAGCGTGACGTATTCGGCGAAGGCGCCGTTCCTGTTGACTCCGAGGCCGACCGTGTTGCGGCACAGGTGCCTGCGGCCCGCCATGCAGTTGCGGCACTTGCCGCACACGATGTGGCCCTCGCCGCTGACGAGGTCGCCGACGGAGACGTCCTCGACGCCCGGCGCCACCTCGACCACGTGGCCGGAGAACTCGTGCCCGACGATCAGGGGAAGCCGCAGGGTGTGCCGCGCCCAATCATCAAATTTCCGGATATGAAGGTCGGTGCCGCAGATGCCGGTCCGCAGGACCCGGATCTTCACCTCTCCGGGGCCCACCTCGGGCTCCGGCACGTCCACAAGCCAGAGGCCGGCCTCGGCCTTCTCCTTGACCAGCGCTTTCATGGCTGCATTCCCCCTAGTCCGAACCTAACGCACTGTGCCCGCTCACCTCCGAGCATGTCCATCGAGGGATTCTTAAGTGCCCCCACAGCTCTGCTTCACGCTGCGGCAAAGCCAGGCATAATTAGGCAACCATCTTGGACTAAATGACAGGAGCCCCGTGGTGCGGCAGCAGAGCGGCGACGCCTCCCTTCTGCGCAGGCTCAACTCGGCGGCGATCCTGCGCATCCTGCGCGAGTCCCAGGTCGCGACGCTGTCCGAGCTCGGAAG